>NZ_JAUBRI010000188.1:0-1216 GCF_036701795.1 Microcoleus sp. N9_A1 | reverse complement strand
ACCGGCGTGATCCCAAATATGCGGACGATGCTGATGCCTTGGCGTTCTTCGACGAACTGATCGCTGACGCGCTGGCGATCCCTGAGAAGAGGGCTGATCTCGACAGGCATGCGCGGGAACACATCGCCACGCACGGGTCGTCCTTCACGATCACCCCAGACAGGTCAGATCAGTAATCTGCGCCGACATGCAGATGAATATGGCGGGCAGGGACATGCCTTTGGTAAACTGGTGACATCACCAATCGCCAAGGAGCCCGATGGAATATCCCCCCGACCAGTTCACCTTCTACGCCTGCCAAACGATCTACATCAGCATCATCGGAGACCTGCCCCCATCGCGCCGGGTAGTTGCTTCGTTTAGTCGCTGTGATGCCCTCGATGACCTCATCGGCTATCTCAATATGATGATGGCTGAGACAGTCCTCCCCGCCGATGCCACCGAGGATCAGGTCAGAGATGCCTATGATGAGCATCTCGCCCAACCCGTCGAAATCGTCGTGTGCGACTGATCCTGCGCATCATCGGTGAGGGAAAAGCTGAACTAAAAGAACTGCTTGACGCATTCCAGAACTGTGAGAATCTTCTGGAATGACGAAACGCATCGGGCTTTACATGAGGGTCTCAACCGATCAGCAGACCACTGAGAACCAGCGTCGTGAACTCATCGCCGTCGCTGAGCGCAATGGTTGGGTGATCGTCGCCGAGTTCTGTGACGAGGGAATCTCGGGTGCCAAAGGTCGGGATCAGCGTCCTGCCTTCGATGCATTGCTCAAAGCCGTGGCTCGGCGCGAAATCGATCTGGTCGCAAGCTGGGCAGTGGATCGCCTCGGACGCTCGCTCCAAGACCTTGTTGGCTTCCTCAATGAGATCAACAGCAAGGGCGTGGACCTCTATCTCCATCAGCAGGCGCTCGACACCAGCACGCCCTCTGGTCGCGCCATGTTCGGGATGTTGAGCGTGTTCGCCGATTTTGAGCGTGAGATGATCCGAAGCCGCATCATGGCTGGGCTCGCGCGCTCGAACAAGAAGGCGGGACGCCCAGCCTTGCCCCCGATCATGATCGAGAAAATCGAGAAGACGCTCGCCCAAGGGCTCAGCATCAACGCCACTGCCAAGCGTCTCAAGGTCGGCGTCGGCACCGTCCACCGGATCAAAGTGAAGATGGCCAATGCCGCCTGAGCAAGACCGTGGAGGTGCGGTTCCTCTTCTGGGAC
>NZ_JAUBRI010000187.1:0-1218 GCF_036701795.1 Microcoleus sp. N9_A1 | reverse complement strand
AATTTATCCCTAAAAGGGAGAGGCTTTAAACCAATTCTTTCTGGTAAATTAGAATTATAATGATGGACAAAGTGCCAAATAGCAGCAATATGATTTTCCAATTTTTTAGAGAAGGATAAGCTCTTTCTCACTAACCTAGATACTCGTTGTCGAATGGTGCAGTTGAAGCGCTCGATCTAGCTAGTACAACCACTATCTTTGTCTACACTGCGATGACGTTTACGCTTACAATACAGAATCGTAGGCACTCCAATGGTCGGTATAAATTACTGCCGATTGACGGTAAACTGGTGGCATTGAATTCCATAAGGCACTCTTCTGATACCGCGCTACGATCTCCAATGTGTACACCAACAATTTCCCTAGTCTGGGCATCCAATGCAAGCCATACCCACTGCTGATTTCCTTTGTTATCAACAAACGACCATAACTCATCCATCTTTCCGGTCAAGCGCTTTTTTGGCTTGGGACTCACCTCCACTTGCTTCTTTTCAACAACAGCCTGGGCGTTTACTTAGCGCTGCACCGTATCTTCTGATACTTGCAGTACCCGAGCAATCCCAGCCTGAGAAATACGTTCAAGTAGCATCCGTGACATTAACTCCTGTTGTTCTGAGGTAATAGCTTTCCATGCTGGATTAAAAACAAATTGACCGAAAAGCGAGACGCAAGCCCCTGGCTTTAGACACGGGGAAAAGTCGGCAGCGGTTTCAACCGCCTTCTTTTCCTCGTTCAAGTGAGTCACGGTTGTAACATATCTATTTGTATCAATAGCTATTCTAATGCTAAAATAGTTTCATGAAACAACGATACAAATATCGCATATATCCAACTCCTCCGCAAGTTCACAATCTTGCTAAATTGTTTGGCTGTTGCCGTGTTGTGTGGAATGATTCACTAGCATTATGCAATTCATCTGAAAAACTACCGAGTAACGGAGACTTGCAAAAGACTTTCATTACTCAAGCTAAGAAGTCGGAAGAACGGGAATGGCTAGCAGAAGTTTCAAACATCCCTCTTCAGCAATCAATTGCCGATTTAGGGGTAGCTTGGAAGAACTACTTTGATTCATTCAAGGGCAAGCGAAAAGGTCGGAAAGTTAGCCGTCCCAAGTTCAAAAAGCGTAATAGCAGACAGTCGGCACGATTCAGGATAGGAGGTTTCTCGATTAAACACGGGAAAATTTATCTTACTAAAATTGTGCTAATTAAAGTCGTC
>NZ_JAUBRI010000011.1:96132-137108 GCF_036701795.1 Microcoleus sp. N9_A1 | reverse complement strand
CTTCTCAACCAGAACCGGTTGTCGAAAATCTGCTCATTGTCGAAACGGTAGAGTCGCTAGAGCCTTCTCAACCAGAATCCGAACTGATTTTAGATGCGCCAAAGTCGCTAGAGCCTTCTCAACCAGAATCCGAACCAGTTGTAAAAAATCGGCCACTTAAAAAAAAGCCACAACCGAGTAGCGATTCTCGACCAGAAGAGCCACCTCTTACCAAAAAGCGACAAATAGAAAAACAACAACAGGACAGTGACGACAGCGAAACACCACCCGCAGGCGACTCAGAATGAACCAATTACCAATGGCCAATTACCCATTCCCAAATCCTAAATGTTAGTAATGATTAGTAATATTGTCGCAATTTACCGCAAAGAACTACAAAGCTATTTTGCCTCGCCATTAGCCTATGCCATCGCAGCAGTCTTTTGGCTAATCACCGGCTACTTTTTAATAGCCATCCTCCTCGCCCCCGACGGGTTGATTCCCCAAATCGGCCAGCGAGACCAAATGGGAATTACCGAACCTCCCATAGACGTAGCCTACGAATTCCTGCAACTATTTCTGCGAATAATGGGTTCCCTTTCCTTGTTCGTATTACCCGCACTCTCAATGGGACTTTATGCAGAAGAACGCAAACGTGGCACCTTAGAACTATTAGCCACATCGCCATTAACAAACTGGGCAGTTGCTACCGGCAAACTCCTCGGCGTTTTAACATTTTATACCACAATGTTGCTGCCCCTGCTGTTCTGCGAGGCGATCGCCCTCAGTTCCTCAACCCCACCCGTACCCCCCGGAGTTCTTTTGCTAGGACACGGCGGCTTAATATTACTAGCAGCAGGAGTATTGTCCCTCGGAATGTTTATTTCCTCCCTCACCGACAGCACAATTTTATCCGCCATCCTCACCTTCACTCTAGTATTATTTCTCTGGGTGATCGATGCAGCCGCCGTCGGTATCGGTGGTCCCTTCGGAACAGCATTAGGACATTTGTCCCTCCTAACAAATTACACCAATCTTGTCAAGGGAGTTTTCGATACCAGCAGTTTAATTATGTTTGCCAGTTACATCATTTTAGGAGTATTTCTGACCGCCCAATCCATCGATGCCTTGCGATATCAGCGTTCTTAAAAGTATCAGGCAAGGCTTCGGGGAATAAAGAGGAAAGAGTGGGAAAATAGGAGATTTGGAGAGTTGCACATTAAAGGAGACACCACCAATGCCCACCCTTCGACTTCGCGAGCGGGCAACATGCCCAATGCCCTGTTTGGCCAATGCCCCATTCCCAATTAATGTTAGTTATTCCACTAATTTCTTGAAATAATGAGATTTATCAATCCAAAAATCGACTTTGCGTTCAAAAAAATATTCGGTTCCAGCGACAGCAAAGACATCCTGATTAATTTTTTAAACGCCATCCTTTATGAAGCACAGCCTGTCATCGAAGACTTAGAAATAATCAACTCCCAACCAGAACCTCAAACTCTCGCAACCCAAGACACACACCTAGATGTCAAAGCCACAATTAACGGCGGCAGAATCGCCCTAGTTGAAATTCAACTCCTCAACGTGCCTTCCTTCGGCAATAGAGTTTTGTACAACGCTGCCAAAAGCTACAGCCAGCAATTAACAGGAAAAGAACGCTACGAAAGACTAAAAACAGTAATTTCTTTAAAAATTGCCGACTTTGAAATGTTTGAAAATCAGCCGGAATTTATGTCACGGTTTGTTTTCCAAGAAAAAGAGCAACAGTTTGAGTGTCCAGATACTGAAATAGAATTAGTATTTATCGAACTGCCCAAATTTAGCAAGGAATTAGCAGAATTAGAAACAACCGCCGACCAATGGATTTACTTTCTCGAAAATACCAGCACTTTGGAGACAGTACCAGAAACACTCAGTGCAGTTCCCGAAATTCAGAAAGCTTTTAGAATTGCCAGCGGGGAAAACTTCACTCAGGAAGAATTAAATGAATTGCAGAAGCAAGAACTGTGGATTCAAGACCAGCAGATTGCCATAGATGTAGCAAGAGAACAGGTGACAAAAACCGCTCAACTCTCGTTAATATTGCGTCAGCTAGTGCGGCGTTTAGGCACAATACAACCGGAAACCGAAAACTGCATCCGTCAATTAGGTATACAGGAATTAGAAGAACTAGGAGATGCCGTGCTGGATTTTAACAATCCGTCAGATTTAACAGCATGGTTGCAGACTAATGCGATATAGAATAACATCCTCGACCCGGAAAATTTTCCCTCAATATTTACATTATGAAAATTAGCAAAACAAATTGGAAATACGTTTTTTTGCTGGGCCCCCTCCTCATCGCAGCGGGGGTAACAGCAGCACTTGTATCTGGAGTATGGGACCCCCTGACAGTCGGTTTAGTTATTGCCGGAGCAGTGACGATCGCACTTTGGCTGCTATATTTGAGTTACGAACAAAGCTTTTGGGGGCAGCGTTCCACTCAAGCGGGCACCAACGCCCTGATTGCCACCCTCGCCGTCTTTGTGATTCTCGGAGTAATTAACTTCATAGCCGTTCGCTATCCCGTCCGCATCGACTTAACCGAAAGCCAACAATTTACCCTTGCCCCCCAGACTCAACAAATACTGCGAAACCTGCAACAAACAGTCAAAGTTTGGGTATTTGACCCCATCCAAAACCCCCAAATCAAAGAATTGTTGCAAAGCTACAAACGCGAGGGAGGCGAAAAGTTTCAATTCGAGTTTGTTGACCCGCAGGCCCAACCGGGAAAAGCGCGGGAATTTAGTATTACTAGCATCGGAGAAGTTTACCTGCAATCCGGCGAGAAAAAACAGGTACTGCAAAAAGGTGGCACTACTTTTGGTAGCGACCCAAATCAAGGGCTTTCAGAGATCAAACTTACCAATGGCTTAGAAGAAATCCTGAGCACTCGCGTTGCTACAGTTTACTTTTTGCAAGGCAAAGGAGCCCGCCCGCTAAAGGAAGGTCAAGGCGGAATTCAGCAAGCTGAAAAAGCTCTGAAAGATAAATACTACAACGCCCAAACGCTGAATTTGACAGAACGAAAAGAAGTGCCAGAAGATGCAGATGCTTTAATCGTTCCGGGGCAGGACAAACCGTTTTCCGATACAGAAATTAAAGCACTAAAAGCTTATCTCGATCGTGGCGGCAGTTTATTGTTAATGGTAGACCCGGCAATTGATACGGGATTGGACAAAATGCTGCAAGAATGGGGCGTAAAACTAGACACCCGTTTGGCCATCGATGCTTCGGGCACTGGTCAAAGATTTGGTCTGGGCCCCACGGTTCCCACCGTCAGGCGCTACGGCGAACATCCGATTACTCAAAGTTTTGGCAACGGTATTTCATTTTATCCATTTGCGCGTGCTTTGGAAACCTCGCCAGTAGAAGGGATAGAGGAAAAACCGCTGATTTGGACGAGTCAGGAAAGTTGGGCGGAAAGCGATTTGACGACTAAGAAATTGGAGTTCGATCAGAAGACCGATCGACAAGGCCCGCTATTATTAGGTGTGGCTTTAGTGCGATCGTCCACTGACAGCACTCCCTTAAAGCCCTCACCTTCACCAACACCGGTCACGCCTTCACCCCAAGCATCTCCGACAACTTTACCGTCGCCGACAACTTCACCATCACCGATAGATTCACCATCACCGATAGATTCACCATCACCGACAACTTCGCCATCACCGACAACTTCACCATCACCGACAACTTCGCCATCACCGATAGATTCACCATCACCGATAGATTCACCATCACCGACAACTTCGCCATCACCGACAACTTCGCCATCACCGACAACTTCGCCATCACCGACAACTTCACCATCACCGACAACTTCACCATCACCGACAACTTCACCATCACCGACAACTTCACCATCACCGACAACTTCGCCAACAGCTTCCCCAATCAGCTATTCGGTGATTGTCTCGCAAGAAGCTACGCCTCCAGCATTACCGACGACTTCGCCAACACCGACAGCATCTCCCACAGAATCTCCGGAAAGTTCGCCAACACCAACACCCACAGCATCTCCCAGTCCAACGGCAACTCCTTCTGTGCCTTCAACTCCTAGAAAAACATCGCGAATGGTAGTAATTGGCACATCTCAATTTGTGACTAACGGTTGGTTTGACCAACAACTCAATAGCGACGTGTTTCTCAATTCAGTCAGTTGGTTGAGTAAACCAGACCAACAAAGCTTTTCTATCAGTCCGAAAAAAGCTACCAACCGCCGCGTTAACATGACTACCATCCAAGTAGGATTGCTGGTTTTAGCTTGGCTAATGTGGCCTTTACTCGGACTTGGAATTGGCGGCGCTATCTGGTGGAAGAGAAGATAAGTTAGTTGACTGTTGACGGTTGTCAGTTGACAGTTGACAGTTGACAGTTGGCAGTTGTCAGTTGACTGTTGTCAGTTGTTATTAATAACAGACTCCCCAATACCCAATGCCCAATTCCCAATGCCCAATGCCCAATTCCCAGTTACTATGAAATTGCAGAAAAATACATTAGTATTGATAGCCGTCGCGTTGAGCATGACTGGGTTGGTTGCTTTGTTCGAGATGCAAGTATCTCCGAAACAGGAAGCCGCTAAGGAAGAAAAACAGAAAATTTTTGCTTTTAACTCCGATCGCATACAATTCTTTACAGTCAAAACTCCCGAAAAAATCTTGACTTTTGAGCGAGTTTATGCTACAAAAGGAGGCAAGTCTAGCTGGGAAATGAAATTGCCAGTGCAAGCACACGCGAGTCAGGCATCGGTGGATTTCTTGCTAGACAGGCTGGCAACAGGAAAGAGCGATCGCACGATTAATACTACTGCGGCTAAACTCCCAGAATTCGGTCTAGACAAACCCCAAGCTACAGTCACAGTCAAGCTGGACAACCAGGAAACTCATCGTTTAGTTTTAGGCAAAACAGACTTTAGCGGCCGCTTCTTGTACGCTCAAGCCAATCCGCCGGAAGCGTCCCCTCAAAATTCAGCCGAAAATTTGCCCGTGCTGCTAGTGCCTTTTGACTTTAAAAATGCCGTCCAGCGACCTTTGTCAGAGTGGAAAAAAGCAGAAGAACCCAAAACAGATAAACCGCAAAAACCATCCCCCACGCCAAGTCCTGAGAATAAATAGATGGCAGTTCTATCTGAGATGTTGCACGATTCTCAATAAGTCTTTTATGAACAGGCTTTCCGGCCTGTTCCACAAAGAGTGAATTTTCTTGTGGAACAGGCCGGAAAGCCTGTTGCTGAGAATGGTGCGCTCTGAGATAGAATTTAAAGAACAAATCCCAAAACCTGTTACATCGAACATTCCTCACCTAAAATACAGAAAAGTCTAAACTTAAACTGTATTTAAGTGGCGTGCATTACCCCCAGGAAAGGGCGAATATGTTTCAGACAGCACTCAACCAAGGTACGACAGCAACGGATACAGCGCTTGACGTTGAACTCCGCAAGGTCTTTAAGGTATTTAACGGCGAAACCGCAGTTCGCGGAGTTGACATCAGCATTCGACAAGGAGAATTTTTTAGTATTCTCGGCCCCTCCGGCTGCGGCAAGACTACGACGCTGCGTTTAATCGCTGGCTTCGAGACTCCCTCGGCGGGCGAATTGATGATTCGGGGCCAGTCGATGACCAACACTCCAGCTTACCGCCGTCCGGTCAATACCGTGTTTCAAAGCTATGCTTTGTTCGGACACATGAATGTCTGGGACAATATCGCTTTTGGACTGCGGATTAAAAAGCTGGGGAAAGCGGAAATTGAAGAACGGGTACGGGAAGTTTTGCAATTGGTGAAAATGGAATCTTTCGCCAATCGGTTTCCCGGTCAAATGTCGGGCGGCCAGCAGCAGCGGGTGGCTTTGGCGAGAGCTCTGGTAAATCGACCGGCGGTTCTGCTGCTAGATGAACCGCTGGGGGCTCTGGATTTGAAGTTGCGGAAGCAGATGCAGTTGGAACTGTCGAATTTGCATCAAGAATTAGGCTTGACTTTTGTGATGGTGACTCACGACCAAGAAGAGGCGATGAGTCTGTCAGACAGGATTGCGGTGATGCACGAGGGCCGAATTGAGCAAATTGGTTCACCCGAAGAAATTTATGAGTGTCCGCAGACGGCTTTTGTGGCGGATTTTATTGGGGATACGAATTTGTTTTCTGGTACGGTGGAGTCGATCGACCGATCAACTCTCACAGTTCGCACCTCGGCCAATCTGAAAATAATCGTTCAGCAGTCAGATATGTGGAATGGTGTCACAGGCGACTCTGTGGTAGTCAGCGTCCGGCCGGAAAAAGTATATTTGAATCTATACCAGCCGGAAGTGTCGGTCAACTGTTTTGAAGGGCGGCTCAAAAATACTATGTACATGGGCACTCACGTTCATTATGTGGTTGAGTTGACCTCGGGCGATAAAATTACGGTGCGCCAGCCAAATACCGGCGGCTCTTTCCCAGACCAGAACACGCCGATTTATGCTTACTGGGGAACTACTGATTGCCTTGCTTTGGGCGATCGAAAATAATGAGGGAGAATGGGAGAGGGGGAGAATGGGAGAGGGGGAGAGAGGGAGAGAGGGAGAGAGGGAGAGAGGGAGAATGGGAGAGAGGGAGAATGGGAGAGAGGGAGAATGGGAGAGAGGGAGAATTCCCAATTACCAATCCTCAATTACCAATTCCCAATGCCCAATTCCCAATTACCAATTACTAATTCCCAATTACTAATTCCCAATTACTAATTCCCAATTACTAATTCCCAATGCCCAATTCTCAATTACCAATTCCCCAATCTAAAATCTAAAATCTAAAATCTAAAATCTAACTGTGCCTCCGACTAACTTACCAATTTCCAGGATTTTCCCGGCTAATTCTACACGCCGTCAGTTCCTAAAAAATTCGGCGGCGACAATTTCCGGGTTAGCTCTTTCGAGTTGTGGCTGGCGACTTGCAGACGTACAATCTGCTCCTCCCGTCAAAGGTTCGGCAGACCAACTTTTCATCTATACTTGGGCAGGCTATACCGATAACGCTTTGCTTGATCGCTTTGCCGAAAAAACTGGCATTCGCGTAGTGGCCGACGTGTTTAGCTCCAACGAAGAGATGCTGGCGAGAGTTCAAGCCGGTGGCGCCCGCGCCTACAGCATCATTTACCCATCTGATTACATGGTGGTTCAAATGACGGAACTTGGGCTGTTAAGCCCATTAGACCACTCGATTTTGGGCGGGATTGATCGGCTCAAAAAACAGTTCCAAAACCCTGTCTATGACCCAGGAAATCGCTACAGTGTGCCTTTGAGTTGGGGAACCACAGGCTTGATTTACAACAGCGAACAACTCAAAGAAGAGCCAGAAGATTGGGACTATTTGTGGCAGCACAAACAAGAGTTAGCAAAGCGAATGACGCTGGCGAGTGATGTTCGAGAAGTCATGGGCGCTGCGTTGCGGATGCTGGGCTATTCTTTGAATTCTACGAACCAAGAGCAAGTGAAACAAGCTTACGAAAAGTTGGTGGAGCTCAAACCGGCGATCGCATCTTTTACGACTGACGCTTGGCGGCCTCAAATACTGACAGGAGATTTGAAGGTAGCCATGTGTTATTCTTCTGATGCTAATGAAGTAATTCCAGATAACGATAAATTGCGCTATGTCGTGCCAAAAAGTGGCTCTTCTTTATGGACTGACACTTTAGTAATTCCTAAAGGTGCTCCCAATCCCGAAGCAGCTTATAAATGGATGAACTTTATGCTACAAGCAGATATCGCTGCTTCTTTAGTCGAACGGCTGAGTTTTTCAACTCCTTCGGAAGATGCTTATAGTTTGTTAACGCCGGAAGTCCGGGAAAACCAAATTCTTTTCCCTTCGGAAGCTGTTTTAAGAAATTGCGAAGGTGTTGCTCCGGTAGGGAAATTTATGGAAGTGTACGATCGCTACTGGACTCAATTAACCAGCGGCTGATCCTCACCTGTAGGGCGGACTTTACACGCAATCTCTGACTTTTATCCAAATTTTACATCCATCCGCCCTCACCGCCGATCGCCCACTGCATCCATCCGTATTAGATCCGCGTTAATCCGCATTCATCAGCGGTTAAAAAATCCAAACTATTATTTATGGCTGTTTCCACCAAAGCTCCCCCTCCGATTCCTCCCACATCTCCAGTGAAAGCTGAAACCGCCTCCCCGTGGTCGTCGTGGGCTGGGCCGCTAGCATTGCTCGGCCCTTCTGGGTTGTTTCTAGTTTTATTATTAGTAATACCAACTCTGGTAATTTTTCAGCTTAGCTTAGTACCAAATATTAAGCCGGGAGATTTGGTGAATCCTTCGGGAATCGGCAACTATCTGCGAGTGTTTGAACCGCTGAATTTGCAGGTGATGGGTCGATCGCTCTTTTTCGCAACGGGAACGACTATTCTGTGCTTGTTGCTGGGCTTTCCCGTCGCTTACTGGATCGCCATCAATGTCTCGCCGAAGTGGCGGAATTTAACATTGTTGGGCTTTGTGTTGCCGCTGTGGACTTCTTCGCTGTTGCGATCGTATGCTTGGATTACAATACTGCGTCCTACGGGCGTTCTCAACTCGGTCTTAGCCCTTGTAGGCATCCCTCCTCTAGAATTGTTAAATCAAAGTTCCGCCGTTCTCATCGGCATGGCTTACAGCTATTTGCCATATATTGTAACAATTCTCTACGCTTCTTTGGAAAAGCTCGATCGCAGATTGTTAGAAGCATCTCAAGATTTGGGCGCGAATCCGATAGAAACTTTCTGGAAAGTGACAGTACCCCAGACAATGCCGGGGATTGCGGCGGGTTCTTTGCTAGTATTTATTAGCTGTCTGGGCGATTTTGTCGATCCCGAGTTGCTCGGTGGAGCTTCCAGCATGACAGCCGCTCGTTTGATTTACAATCAGTTTTTGGGAGCAACACAAAATTGGGGGCTGGGTTCGGCTCTGAGTATGGTATTAATTTTTGCAGTGAGTATCGGAATTGCCCTTTTGCTCAAATATGGCGATCGTAATGCAGTTTAAGTTAGTTGACAGTTGACAGTTTAGTCAGTTGACAGTTGACAGTTGACAGTTTAGTCAGTTGACAGTTGACAGTTGACAGTTGACATTACTTATTGATTGATTGATTGATTGATTGGTAGTTGCTAGTTAATGGTTATTGATATGTTTCGCAAATCAATAATAACCAATAAAAAATGTAAACTGACAACAATCAATGCTTATCTTCCCAGATTACCAATTATCAATTCCCCATTCCCAATTCTCGATTGCCAATTCCTAATTCCTAATTCCCGATTAATAATGAGACATGGAAAATACCGCCGACAATCCACAGGAGGAAATACAAGCCGATATGTACTTAAAACCTAAATTTAAGGTTTCTTGGCAGGTAATATTTGCCGTTTTGATGTTTTTTTATATGTACCTGCCCATCCTGGTACTCACATTTTACAGCTTTAACAAATCGCGCTTTAGCGCCGGCTGGGAAGGATTCACCTTAGATTGGTACGTTAAATTATTTAGCGATACGCGGATATTAATTGCCCTCAGAAACAGTTTAACAGTCGCTGTTTGTGCAGTTGCAATCTCGGCTGTACTCGGAACTTTAATGGCCGTTGGTTTAGCCCGCTACCGCTTTCCGGGGAAAAGTTTATATCAGGGTGTTTCCTACTTGCCGATTATTATTCCAGATATTGCCAGCGCGGTTGCCACTCTAGTATTTTTAGCAGCCCTCGCTATTCCTCTGAGTTTGTGGACAATTGTCGCCGCCCACGTTGTATTTTGTCTGGCTTACATCGCCCTAGCTGTTTCTACTAGATTGGCGGATTTAAACCCCTATTTAGAAGAAGCTGCCTTAGATTTGGGTGCAACACCTGTTGAAGCTTTTATTCAGGTTTTGTTACCTCAATTAATACCCGGGATTGTTTCTGGTTGTCTGCTGTCTTTTGTCCTCAGCATGGACGATTTTTTGATTGCGAGTTTCACCGCAGGTAGCGGGACTACAACTCTGCCGATGGAAATTTTTAGCCGGATTCGGACTGGGGTGAAACCTGATATTAATGCTCTCAGCGTGCTGTTGATAGTAGGTTCGGGAGGATTGGCATTTTTAGCAGAATATTTGCGCGGCCGCAGCGACCAAAAACGGTCTCATTAGTCAGTTGACAGTTGACAGTTGTCAGTTGTCAGTTGACAGTTGACAGTACGCTTGGTTAGGGCTTTTTTGCTAATTTTATTTATGGTTGTTGTCGCAAGGGTATTGGATTATGTTTTTTTCATTGTGAGCTATGGGTGGCAATCTCAAGTCCCTGGGATTGCTTTCCCGAAGCGCAATGACATTATTTCCTAAGTTTGTAGTTTTTACTGCTACCTCACCTTTTTAGTTAATCCGCATTTAAATTATTGTGGGGTGGGCTAGAAGCCCGCCCCCACAAATTCAATCTAAATGCCGCAACAGCTTATTTTGCTGCTGGTAATTTCACCTTACTGGCTAAACCGAGTGCTTCCAAGACTTGAATTGTCATCCAAGTAAAGTCAATTTCCCACCATTTCATACCGTGACGGGCGGAGTATTGAAAAGCGTGGTGGTTGTTGTGCCAGCCTTCGCCGTAAGTCAAAACCGCAACCCACCAACAGTTAGTAGAACTATCTTTAGTGTCGTAAGTGCGGTAGCCAAATTTGTGAGTTGCACTGTTGACAAACCACGTGCAGTGATATACCAAAATTAAGCGGGCAAAAATTACCCAAACTACAAATGACCAGCCTGCTGCTAAGTAAAGCAACACGCCAAAGACGATTTGCATGGGGAGAAAGTAATTTTGCAAAAATTTGTAAAATGGATCGCTGGAAATGTCTTTTGTGCAGCGGGAAATTTCAGCGTGAGCGGGGCCTTTATACAGCATCCAGCCGATGTGACTCCACCAAAAACCATTCTGGGCGTTGTGAGGGTCGATCGCATTTTGGTCAGAGTGGGTGTGGTGTAAACGGTGTAACCCAACCCAATCAATTATTCCTCCTTGACAGGCAAGGGCCCCGCAAAATGCTAGAAAGTATTCTACGAATTTTGGTGTCTGAAAGCTGCGGTGGGTGAGCAGGCGGTGCCATCCGAGAGTTATTCCTAAACCGCCGGTGATCCAGTGCATGAATACTGTTAAACCAACTGCTGTCCAGTTGAAGTTACTCGGTAGCAATGCGAACAAAGCTCCGATATGCAGTCCTGCTAAACTAATAACGTGCTTCCAATTGTATTGAAGTTTGTCTTGTGTTGCTATTGTCATTCTTTTTTTGATTTCTGATGAGATGCAGACTGGAATTCACGTATAAGAGTTTGGATTGAGTCGCGAACTGTTTTGGTGCACGCTTGCCCAAACTAATAAAGAATCAATGATAGATTTTGGATGAGGATTGAAAAAGATTTACGTTTTTATTGTGAAATTAAAAATTTTGGCTGCGAAACAAAATTTTTTGTTCCCAATTATATTATAACTGATTCTGGTTTTGGTTGGGTCGATCGCACAAGATGATTCAATCTCAGTTCAACCCAACCTTTACCCGATCGAAAAAACAGCATTAGGCATTGGTCGCGAGCCATTAGTCCAGAACTGATGACCGACAACCAATGACTAATTGCCGATCGCTATTTTTCTGCTAATTTCACTTTGGTTGCCAAACCCAGCGATTGCAGCAGTTGAATTGTCATCCAGGTGAAGTCGATTTCCCACCATTGAAGACCGTGGCGAGCAGAGTATTGAAAGGCGTGGTGGTTGTTGTGCCAGCCTTCGCCGTAGGTGAGGACAGCAACCCACCAGCAGTTGGTCGAGCCATCGCCCGACTCGTAGGTGCGGTAGCCGAATTTGTGGGTAGCGCTGTTAACCAGCCAAGTGCAGTGGAACACCACCACGATCCGCATAAACACGCCCCAAACCACGAAAGACCAGCCGCCTAATAAATAAAGCAACACGCCGAAGACAACTTGGATGGGTATAAAATATGCTTGGAGAAACTTGTATACTGGGTCGTCGCCGATGTCTTTGGTAAAGCGGGGAATTTCTACTCTGATCGGTAGATCCGAGAGCATCCAGCCCATGTGGCTCCACCAGAAGCCTTGATTTGAATCGTGGGGATCTGTCTCAGTGTCGGAATGTATGTGGTGTAACCGGTGCATTCCTACCCAGTCGATCGGGCCACCTTCACAGGAAAGAGTACCGCAAATAACTAGAAAATACTCTAGCCATTTCGGTGTTTGAAAACTGCGGTGGGTGACAAGGCGGTGAAATCCGAGAGTAATTCCTAAACCACCTGTTACCCAATGCAGGAATACTGCTAGCCCGACCGCAGACCAGCTAAAATTACCCGGCAGCAAAGCAAATAAAGCACCGATGTGCAGAAAGGCCATAAAGCCTATGACAGGCCAATCAGGAGAAGTTTTTTTGGAAGTTGCAATCGTCATGAATATATTATGTTTACAAACTAGGGGCCGCATCTACGCCATAATGAACAGCGCGCACGCAAAGGGTGAGCGAGGTATAGATGAATAGCGTTTCACGGCTACAGGAAGCAGAACAGGCACTCTTTCAGATTTTTTCTGGTATTGACACTACAGTCAAGCAAAATCTTCAACGAGTCTTAAAAGCTTTTCGCAGCCACCGGGTTGGAGTCCACCATTTTGCAGGGGTTACGGGTTACGGCCACGATGATTTGGGTCGGGAGACTTTGGACGGGGTGTTTGCCGAAGTGGTAGGGGCCCAGGCCGCGGCTGTCCGGGTACAGTTTGTTTCGGGTACTCACGCGATCGCCTGTGCTCTTTTTGGCATCCTGCGTCCTGGTGACGAAATGTTGGCAGTGGCTGGTTCTCCCTACGATACTTTAGAAGAAGTGATCGGCTTGCGGGGGCAAGGTCAAGGTTCACTGATTGAGTTTGGCATTAGTTACCGTGAGTTGCCTCTAACTCGCGAAGGAAGTGTGGATTGGCAGACATTGAGCTCTACTATTTCAGCAAAGACTCGTCTGGTTTTGATCCAGCGCTCTTGCGGTTATTCTTGGCGATCGAGTTTGTCTATTTCTGAGATTGAAAAAATCGTCGCCATAGTCAAACATCAGAATCCTAACACAATTTGCTTTGTTGATAATTGTTACGGGGAGTTTGTTGATGATTGCGAACCTACTGCTGTGGGTGCGGATCTGATGGCTGGTTCTTTAATTAAAAATCCGGGGGGTACGATCGTCCCTGCTGGCGGTTACGTCGCCGGGAGGGCTGATTTGGTGGAGGCGGCAACTTGTCGCTTGACGGCGCCGGGAATCGGCAGCAGTGGCGGTGCAACTTTTGATTTGAATCGGTTGCTGTTTCAGGGTTTGTTTATGGCTCCGGGTTGTGTGGGGGAGGCGATGAAGGGCAATCATTTAACGGCTTATGTTTTTTATAAGTTGGGTTATCGAGTGAATCCTATGCCTTTGGCTAGAAGACGAGATGTGATTCAGGCGATCGAATTCGGTTCTGCTGATAAGTTAATTGCTTTTTGTCGTGCGGTTCAGCAAAATTCCCCCGTCGGTTCCTATTTAGATCCCGTACCGGCGCCGATGCACGGGTATGAAAGTCAGTTAGTGATGGCTGGGGGTACTTTTATTGATGGGAGTACGTCGGAGTTTTCGGCTGACGGGCCTCTGCGCGAGCCTTACGTGGGTTTTTGTCAGGGGGGAACTCATTGGACTCATGTATCGATAGCCCTGGAAGCTGCGATCGAGGCTGTGGGCCCGGCAAATAAAATAACTAATCACTAATTACCCGATCCGGATTTGTTGCTAAACGGCCGTCTTCCATGTAGATAATTCGATCGGCAATATCGAGAATGCGGTTGTCGTGCGTCACTAGCAAAATCGTGCAGCCTTGTTCCTTTGCTAGTTTCTGCATGATTTCCACCACATCTCGCCCGGATTGTTTGTCTAAAGCCGCGGTAGGTTCGTCCGCTAAAACTATTTTAGGGCGACTGACTAACGCGCGGGCGATCGCCACCCTTTGTTTTTGTCCTCCCGACAAATTTTCAGGGTAATAATTAACGCGATCGGTCAAACCCACAGCTTCCAACATTGATATTGACAAAGCATCCATATTCTGATTCAGCATTTCCTTATGTAATTCCAAAGACATCCGCACATTTTGCTTAGCCGTCAAAAACGTCATCAAGTTATGCGCTTGAAAAATATAACCAATTTGCTTTCTCAACTTAGTTAACTGATTCTTACTAGCGCCGCGTATTTCTTCCCCCAGAATATTGAGACTCCCTTCTTGAGCCGAACGCAGACCGCCTAACATCGTCAATAAAGTTGTTTTCCCCGAACCCGAGGGCCCCGTCATAATGACTATTTCTCCGGGGTTGATGTCGAGATTTATGTCAAATAAGGCTTGTTTTTTAAGGGAGCCTTGACCGAAGTAATGGTTGAGTTTTTGGACTGAAATTACTGGTTCGGTTACGGTGGTTGGGTTAGCGGGGAAATTTAAGGTTTGCATGGTGATTTTTGGGAGTTTTTTTGACCGCAGATGCAGGCAGATTGACGCTGATGAACGCAGATTAGAAGATGTCTGCGGGGTCGGCTGATTGGAGTTTGCGAAGGGCGAGGGCGCCGGAACCGGTACACATCACGATCGTCAAACTTAACACTACAACGGCTCGATTTGTTGTCATCGCAATTGGCAGTAAAGTGGCAGATTGTGCTAGCGAATACAGTCCGTTGGCTAAAACAATTCCCGGCATAAAACCTAAAACAGCTAATAGCAGAGCTTCCTGAATTAAGACTTCGACTAAATAGCGATCGCTATATCCCATTGCTTTTAAAGTCGCATATTCCGCCAAGTGATCGGAAACGTCGGAGTAAAGAATTTGGTAAACAATAATCAGCCCAACAATGAATCCGATGATTGTACCGAATCCGAAAATAAAGCCGATCGGAGTAGCATTTGCCCAATAAGCTTTTTCAATTTCTGCAAACTCTGCTAGGGTTAAAACTTTCACATCATCGGGCAATATAGCTTTGAGCATTGACTGAACTTTTTGGATGTCAGCCCCCGGTTTTAGGTTAATTAAGCCAACATCAACTTCATCTGGTTTTCGTTCTGGAAATAAATTCATAAATGTAGAATCGCTGGCAATGACATTACCGTCAGCCACGAAGGAAGTACCGAGAGTAAAGACTCCTCCTACTTGAATATTGCGTTTATTGAGTTCAGTTTCGAGGGTAGATTGTATGTGAAAAATATTGGCAATCTCGCCGTATTCAGGTCGAGAGGATTGGTCAAACAACACATGATTAAACATTTGAATTTGAGGCAATTTTTGATTGACATCAGGCAAATTAAATGTTATGTTGCCGGGGTCGATTCCAAAAATTAAAATCGATCGAGTAGTGCGGGTTGTGGGGTTTCGCCACTCTCCCATACCAATATATAAGGAAGTAACGGATTTTACTCCTTCTACTCCTTGTGCTTGGTAAAGTCGCTCTCGGTTGAAGTCTTTTACCGCAGCAAAAGTTTCAAATTGAGGATTGATTAAAACTAAATCTGTCTGTAAACTTTGGTGCGGCTTAACGGCAGAGTCGAATAGTGCATCTTGAAATCCCAGTTGCACGAATATCAGAATATCTGCAAATGCAATTCCTGCGATAGCAACAGCAAGACGAGTTTTTTCTCTAGTTACTTGCAACCAAGCAAGGGGTGTTTTGCGAAACATAAGCTTTGTTTAGGAATGGGGAATGGGGAATTGGGCATTGGGCAATACGGTTCAGATAAGACAGATCCCCCCTAGCCCCCCTTAAAAAGGGGGGAACAAGAAGGTGCTGCGAAGTCCCCCTTCTTAAGGGAGATTTAGGGGATCTCCGGGGAATTAACAGTGTTAACTGAACCGTATTGGGGCATAGGAGCGAAGTCGAAGCATTGGCATTGAGAATTGAAAACTGGGAATTGGTGATTAGTTATTTATTGTTGATCGCTTAAAGCTGTTTGTTCAAGTTGACGTTGCCGCATTAGAAGAAATAAAGGCAAACCCAGGGAAACACCAACCAGTAAGTTAGTGGCAATATAAATCCACAAGTTTTTCATTTTCAGACGCGAACCTTCGCTAAATACAAAAAACCAAAAAACCACGGAAGACACGATTAAGTCCATGCCAAAAAAGCCGGAAATTTGATTCGCAAACAATTGTCCGAAGAAAGCGTTAACATTCAACCCTTTTTCTAAGAGAAACGGGACAAACTGGGAATACGGCAAAGCAGTGCCCAGAATGCAGAGAACTAAGTATGCAATTTGAAGCATTGGGAAACCTCCACTTTATTAATTTAAAATCGCTATCTTTGCGAGTTTACTCAGCATTACTGAGCGCTTTAATATCAGATTGCATAATTAAGTTAATATTGCGCGAAATCTTGTCAATTTCCCAATCCCACCACCGAATTTCTAATAGTTGTGCAACTTCGGTATCGCTGAAACGCTGTTTGATTAAACCTGCGGGGTTTCCACCGACAACTGTGTAAGCGGGAACATCTTTTACTACAACTGATTTGGCGGCAACGATCGCACCGTCACCGATTTTGACTCCGGGCATAATCACGGATTCATAGCCTATCCAAACATCATTGCCAATAATTGTATCGCCTTTACTTGGTAGTTCGATTAATAGATTCATGGCTGTTTCCCAACCGTTGCCAAAGATGGGAAAAGGATAGGTAGAAATGCCGTCTATTTTGTGATTTGCACCGTTCATGATAAATTTGACGTTGGTGGCGATCGCACAAAATTTACCAATAATTAATTTTTCACTCCCGTAATTGTAAAGTACATTTTTCTCAAAGTTTTCTGGATCGATTGGATCGTCATAATATGAGTAATCGCCGGCGATAATATTGGGGGATTTTATGAAGTTTTTTATGAAGCAAACCCTGCGCTGGTCTGCCATCGGATAAGGTCGGTTCGGTTCGGGGCCAAATTCTACCATAACTTTCAATCCTCCAAGGTTTTTAGTAAAGACTTTAGTTTTGTTTAATTGCTACTTGTACCTGCAAATTTGTCAATCCCGCAACTTGTTTGCTAGCTTCAGGATTTAGGTGAATTTTTACTTCCACTACTCGGCTGTCCAAGTTTTCTCCCGGTTGATTGCTAAACACATTTTGTTTGCTTACTTTTAACGCAATCTCTTTGACAGTTCCCTGCAACTCTCCTGAGAATGCTTGGCTAATAACCGCTGCTTTTTGTCCTAGCTTAATTTTGCTGATATCGGTTTGATAAATTTCCGCAACGACTACCATTTGGTCAGTTTTTCCTAAGTCTGCAATGCCGTCATCGCTAATTTTTTCACCAGCGCGAGTATGAATTTTCAGGATTTTTCCAGCATTGGGCGTGCGGATGGAAGCTTGATTTAACTCGGTTTGGGCGCGCTTCACTTGGGCGATCGCACTTTTGACTTCAGCTTCGGCAGCTTGCACATCCACGGGGCGCACTTCGGCTATTTTGTCAAGAGTTGATTTCGCTTCTTCTAGTTGTTCGCTACCCGTTTCTTGAATGCGTTTGAGTGTGGCTTCTGCTTCGTTAAGCTGCTGGATAGATGTCCTGTTGATGCGAGTTAAGTTTGCTTCTGCTTCGTTGATTTGTTGCTTAGCTGTATTGTTAATGCGATCGAGGTTTGCTTGCGCTTCTTCTAGTTGCTGCTTTGCCGTATTGTTAATCCGGCTGAGATTGGCTTGTGCTTCTTTAACTTCCTGGCGGCTGGTTTCTAATGTCAGCCGCTTAGTATCTCTTACCGATTGAGAGATTGCACCTTCACCCGCAAGTTGTTGATGTCGCAAGTCTTCAGCTTTAGCATTACTAGACTCAGCTTCTAACTTGTTAATTGCTGCTATTTGTGCTGTTTTTTCTCCTTGCCATTGTGCCGCTATCCGGCTAATTGTTGCCTGCTGCGCCTTCCTCTCGCCTTGCCACTGCGCCGTGATTCGGTTGATAGTTGCCTCCTGTGCGCTTCTGTCGCCTTGCCATTGCGCTTGCAGGCGATCGACTGTTGCTTCTTGTACAGTTATATTGCCTTGCTGTTCAGCTTTTAGCTTGCCAATTGTTGCTGCTTGGGCGCTAATTTCTCCCGACTTTGCCCCGGCTTTTACTTGTGCTAAACTGGCTTCAGCAACTTTGACTTTCTCTTGGGTTTCATCTAAAACAGATTTTAGTCGATCGCGCGCATCCAAAATTGCGATAACTTGTCCTGCTTTCACCCGATCGCCCTCTTTGACTAAAAGCTGGGAAATGCGATCGCCATCTAACGTCTGCGACACTCCCAAGCGAATCACTTCCCCCAGCGGTTCCAATCTTCCCAATGCCGTGATTTTCCTGGGCGGCGGCGTTTCTACGGGTAAAGGTTCAGCATTTTTAGCTAAAAATCCAAACTGAGAAATGCCGTAAATACTTGTACCAACACTAATAGCAGCGCCAGCAATTACTAATCCCATTACCAATTTATTTTTAGGCTTGATGAAATATTGAAAATTCATATTCCTCCTATATTTGCGGTTGTTTTTTTTCTAAATAAGCCAGCATCATTTCTTTTAATAAATTCGCTTGTTCCGCAAAAGAGATCCTTTCGCCTTGATAAAACCTTCTTACCAGTAATCCGTCAACATAGTTGATGATAAATATAGCAATTGCTGGATCGGAAATACCCAAGTAGCAACAAACTGCCTCTTCATAACGCTTTTCCGCTTGCTGGAGTGCCTGATTATTATCAATTTCTTGGCGCGTTTTGTGTTGACAAAAATCAAATGTAATCAAAAAATTTTTAGTAAGGTAATCTTCATTTTTCCCAATATAATCCATGATTTCTTGAATCCTTTCTCCTAGGGTTGGCGGATTTCCCAATTCTGCCAGCGCTTCTTCTTTGGTATCTTCATAGCTCAAGTATTCAATTAACTGCTCGAACAGACTTTCTTTGCTAGAAAAATAGTGGTAAAGCGTACCTGTAGAAACTCCGATTCCCAAGGCAATTTCTCGCATTGTGACTGATGAATAGCCTTTTTCGGCAAACAGCTCAAAACTTTTGTTCAGCAGTTCTTTGCGGTACAATTCGCGGTCAACTATCTTTGGCATAGGTCGATCTATCTTCTGATGTTTGATTCCAGATCCTAGGTTATCGGAGATTTAAGGGCGATCGACTAAATATTCCTATATCGAACATCCGATATAGTATAACCGAATACAAAACAGGCTTTTGGTGGCTGAGCTTGGAAAAATAAGGTATATCGAACAGTTGTTATAATTAATCTTGCACAGACTAGCGGAGCTTGTCAAGGGGTGCAGTAAAATTATTTTTAGAGTCGATTTGTCGGGGCGGGTTTAGCCCAAAATCCCAAACACCCGCAATCAATCTCCGTCCAAAACCCGCCAATCGTGCGAATCTGCACCTGAATGATTATGAAAATCCGAACCTACGAAATCGGCGACACCCAAAAAATTGTAAAACTGTTCTACGACACCGTGCACGAAGTCAATATCCGCGATTACACAAAAGCCCAAGTAGATGCTTGGGCTCCAGCCGATATCGATATTGAAAGTTGGACTAAAAGTTTAAGCAGTAAATTTACTTTCGTAGCAGAAGAAGGTGATCAAATTGCAGGTTTTGGGGAATTAGAAGTAAGCGGCCATATCGATCGCTTTTACTGTCACAAAGACTTTCAAAGACAAGGAGTTGGCAAGCTCATTTTAACAGAAATTGAGTCAAAAGCCCAAGACTTAGGACTTAACAAGTTATTTGCCGAAGCCAGCATTACAGCTAGAGCTTTTTTTGAAAGCCGGGGATTTATTGTGATTAGAAAGCAGGAAGTAGAACGGAGGGATCAAAAATTCATCAACTTTGTCATGGAAAAATATCTATAAACAACTAGCTTTTGTGTAAAATTAGATCGAAGAGTTTTGCGGAGGAGTTGTGATGGTGACGGAAGCTACAAATGTGCTGGGCGGAAAATTAGAGACTTGCTGTACGTCGCCCATGACGGGATATTATCGAGACGGAAAATGCAATACGGGCGGCGGGGATTTGGGGGCTCACACTGTTTGCGCCCAACTGACAGAAGATTTTTTGAAATACACAAAAAGAATGGGAAACGATTTGAGCACGCCGGTTCCTGAGTTTAAATTTCCGGGATTGAAACCAGGGGATTGTTGGTGTTTGTGCGCTTCTCGGTGGAAGGAAGCAATGGATGCTGGATGTGCGCCGCGCGTGGTTTTGTCGGCGACTCACGTTTTAACTTTGGAATACGTTTCTTTGGACGAATTGAAGGAACACGCTGCTGATTTGTAGTGTAAAATTTTCGAGCGATCGCTTTTACTCAATAAGGGCGATCGGGTTTTTCTGATGAACACCAAATTTATCATTCGCGAATGAAATATTTAAGTGCGATCGGGCGTCACTGTAAAGTTTTATGGTTGAGTTTGTGGTTCCCACTTACAGATAGACTCTAGTTTGAGAGGGCAGGTTTTAGGGGCGATCGGATTTCCGCTGAGTTGTAACCAAGTCAAGTTAGTTAAGGATTGCAATGGTTTGATGTCATTGATTTGATTGTTTTCGAGATCGCTCGCAGCCAGTTTAGTCAAAGATAGCAATGGTTTGATGTCGCTGATTTTATTATTGTTGATATCTAACCAAGTCAGTTTAGTCAAGGATGCTAGCGGTTTGATGTCAATAATTTGATTGTTGCTGACGTCTAACCAAGTCAGGTTAGTCAAAGATGCCAGCGGTTTGATGTCGCCCAAAAGATTGTTGTTGAGTTGGAGAGTAGTCAGGTTAGTCAAGGATGCTAGGGGTTTGATGTCGCCCAGAAGATTGTTGCCGACGGAGAGTGTAATCAGGTTAGGCAAAGATGCTAGCGGTTTGATGTCACTGATTTGACTGTTACTAATGTGGAGTGTAATCAGGTTAGTCAAAGATTGTAAAGGTTTGATGTCGCTGATTTGATTACCCCAAAGGAAGAGTGCGGTGAGACTCGAAAGTTTCTGATTAGCCGCATCGCACTCAGTAGTCTCAACTTGCCGCAACAGCACCTCAACAGTATGTTTACTTTCATAACTCAAAGAATCTTTTTCGCGACACCATTCAGCAAATGTTTTGTTTCCCGATCGCACTTCTGCTGCTTTCGCAGGCCTTCCACTTCCAGATAATGCTAGGATGGCACAGCAAGCAAGTGCGATCGACTTTGATAAATTCATGTGTTTGTTTGCAAATATAAGTGTCATAATCTTGTACCTCTAATTTTCTGAACTGTATACAACAAAGACACGGTAATACCGTGTCCCTGCAAAACAGCTATTAAAAACTCTGTCTATCCGCCTCACTCAGGTAACTTATACTGTCCCACAATCCGCTTAGCATATTCCGGCACATGAGCCTCCAACTTCTCCGGGTAATTCCGCTTCACGTACAGATAATTGCGAGTGAAATGAGAATCAATCGAAAACCGCGCATATTCCAAACCCTTCGGCCCAATTCTCTCAATAAAAACCCCCATCAACTTCGCCGCCCACATCGGCAATGTCACTCCTTTTTCGTAAGCCGGAATGCTTTGCTGAACGGCTTCTTTTCGGTTTCCCTTAGACATCACCGGCTGAGTATTTAACTGATCCGTTACCAAATCTAACATCTCTTGCCCGGTGTCATTTCGCACCACAATCCACTGCCAGCCAAAAGGTGCTCCCATGTAGCCCACAACTAAATCTGCTAAAGAATTCACATAATCAAAACAGCTCAAACAAGAAGGAGCAAAAACATCTTTCAATTCTTTAGTATTCAGCCCGAAAAACGGCACTTTCTCGCTCGAACCATCTTCGTGTTTGAAGTGAACGTTAAAGTCTTGCATAAACTCGTAAGAAACCACAGTTTCAGGAGAGCGGCTAGTCGTATCTAGGAATTTCTGTAATCCCGCGCGGCTGACATTATCGACACAGGGTGTTCCCAAAACGTAGAGCTTTTCTAAACCTAGTTGTTTTTCGACTGTTCGCAAAGCTTGAATTTGACAGCCGACGCCAATTACTAACAGCCGCTTCATCCCTGACTTCTCGATTTGTTCCAATACTGAAAGGTTGGGAGATAGAGTTGGTTTGTTGACCTTTGCTGCGAGAATCTCTTCGCGATTCCTCGCAATTATTGGCATCGGTTGAAAGCGGTCTTCTTTCGTATTTTGGACGCAGACAACGCCTTCAACAATGCCTTTTTCTAGCATTTCGATCGCAATTGAGCTGACAATTCCCGTCCACTGAGCACCTTCAATTGGTTCTTTTTTCTTGGCCGCCATCATATTTTGACTGACTCCGAAATACCAATCGTCGGGATTGTCGAGATTGCGCGATCGCCCGTGAATCTCTTCTTCTAGTTCTGCGATATGCTGAGTTAAGAAAGCGCAAGCTTCCTTGACATAATGGATATAATATGTGTCGCACAAACCGCACTCGCTACAAAGCTCTTTCGCGGGGCGGCGGCTTCCTGGTTTGAGGGCTTTAGATTTTTGGTGTTTAGTCGAATCTATGGCGGTCATCTAAATTGCGGATTTTATGGAGAAACGGCTTTTGTTAGGATATCACACCCATTCCGGCGATTCAGTAGTCGTGCTAATTAAACGTAAAATGGCGTTGGTAATCAGAAACCCCGAATCAAGGCGGACACGGGGGTACGCCCCCTACAGAAACCGGGTTTCTCTATGTTATATTTTTGGGGATGAATATTGTTACTGTTTTAGTCCTCGCAGGCGGACTTTGGCTGTGTAAGAGCGAATTGTATTCGCCCGCAATCATTATATTTATCCGGATATAACAGGATATTGCAGGAATCTACTGCCAAATAAAGGTATAAAAAAATGGTAAGATTGTTTGTGACAACAGCCGTCGCTGGCATCATGATTAATTTGGCAATTTCTAGCTTAGGATTTGCTGCTTTAGTTCGCCCGATTCCTGCGATGAATCCAACTGTTGCGGTGCTAGAAAGAATGCTGGGCGCGACACAAACGCCGGCGGCGATCGACTATTCGCGCTTGGGGATTGGCGGCGTGCGATTGGGGATGTCTGTAGAAGAGGCAAAACGTAAGTTGGGAAAACCTCAACGCGACGAAACTAAACCGGGCGGTAAGGCGATCGGGGGCAAATTTCGCACGCTAACCTACTCAAAATTGACAGTAGCAGCCTGGGATGGCAAAGTTTATTTAATTTCTACTACCAATCCCAAGTTCGTGACAATTGATGGGATTAAGATAGGAGATAACAGCAAAAAAATTGTTAAAACTTACAGTTATGGGTCGCAATCTGTGCAGGGTGAAGTGACTCGGTTGACTTACAGCAACGATCAAAAGGCTTCTAATTTGGTTTTGGAACTTAAGGGCGATCGCGTGCAAAAGATTATTATCGGCACGCAGCTCAACTAAAATATTACACAATAGTCCAAAAATTTCCGTGTACAGGTTCGCAGTCAGGACTTGAGTCCTGCTTATTTCTTAGGTTTTTCAGCCTTTCGGTGAGTTGACTGGAGGGCTTTTTCTTGATGCGCGATCGCCCAAATCTCCTTAATCCTCTTCATCATCATCCGACAATTTTGCCATTTCCTCAGCAATTTGTGTCTGAAAATCCTCTCCACAGTGCAGGTTCAGGTGAATTGCAGCACTCATGAACTCTGCTAGAATTTCAGCTTTTTGTCGATCGCTCAAATCAGGTAACTGAAGCTGATGGATTAAAGTAATAACATTTTGACACTCAGTACCCAACTCTTCAATTAACGTACTCAGCGTAGAATTAGTGACAGAAATTGTCCGATCGCTAAGTTCCATATTGATTTACATCGTTTACGGTTGTTTTTGGATGATTTAACCGCAGAGAGCGCAGAGGACACAGAGGAATAGAAGAGAGAGATCAACAAAACAATGTAGAGACGCGATATCGCATCTCTACACATATTTCAAAGTAAAGTGCGCCTCAGCGCACCCTACTAATTAGCTGTTCTGGGGAACGGGAGAAGGAACGCTCGAACCCACAGAATTACTCGACGCACCAGTCTTAGCCCGCTTCTTGATCAAGATTGGCTTGACGCTGTTTTCTCCACCAATAGGGGGATCTTCTTGTTGAGCGTAATCAGCGCCCATCCAAGCAGGACGGCTTTGATCGAAGGCCATTTGCAAAGCAGCAGCGGCGATCGCGTGGGCGTCGTATTCCTCAGACAACTGAGACACCAGAGGCAAGAAAGATGCCATCCGTTCGCCAGCCAAAGCTTCGCGAACTTTACCCTGCATCTTTTCCAACTGACGCGCTTCAATTTGTGCCCGTGTCGGAATGTTTCGTACTGTCAAGCTCGATCGCACGTGGCGTTCAATCAAACGCAGTTTGCGGCGATCAACAGGTTGAATCAGCGTGATTGCAGTTCCTTCGCGACCAGCCCGGCCGGTACGTCCGATCCGGTGAACGTAGCTTTCTACGCTATCGGGCAAGTCATAGTTAATCACGTGAGTCAAGTGATCCACGTCCAAACCCCGCGCCGCAATATCAGTCGCCACTACCCAGCGCACCTGACATTGGCGGAACCGATGCAGCAAACGTTCCCGCTGTGCTTGGTTCAAATTACCGTGATACTCGTCAACGCTGTGACCGGCCGCTTGCAGTTGGCTAGTAAGTTCTGCCGCCGACTGCCGCGTCCGCACAAAAATCAGTGCAGATTCTGGGTCTTCCATTTCTAGGATTGGCTGTAGAGCTCTTGCCTTCGACCAGCCGCGAGGAATCATGTACACGCCTTGGCTGATCCGCTTCGGCGTTGCTTTTGGCTGTTCTACGGTGACGTTGACTGGGTTGCGCAAATGGCGCGTTACCAATTTCCGAATGGAAGCTTCCATCGTCGCCGAGAAAAATGCCGTTTGACGTTCTTTTGGTGCAGCATCCAAGATTTTTTCCACATCTTGGATAAAGCCCATGCTCAGCATTTCGTCAGCTTCATCCAAAACCAGCCATTTTACCTTGTCTAGTTTCAGGCTGCCGCGGCTCAGCATATCTAATATGCGTCCGGGTGTACCGACAACGATGTGAACGCCACGCTTCAAACGCTGCATTTGGCGATCGATCGATTGACCACCGTACACCGTCAGAACTTGCAGAGAGCGACCGACTTTTACCGGGCCGTCGCTGCTGATGCCGCTCAAATCGCGGATGGCTTCAGTTACCTGCATCGCCAATTCGCGAGTCGGTGTCAGCACCAATGCTTGCACCGCAGTTACATCTAAATCAATCCGCTCCAAGATGGGCAACGAAAATGCTGCCGTTTTGCCAGTTCCTGTTTGGGCTTGACCCACAACATCGCGACCTGCTAACAGGTGTGGAATGGCTTGTACTTGGATGGGAGTAGGTTCTGTAAAGCCGAGTGTTTCCAGATGGAGAACGAGTTCTTCCGAAAGACCCAAGCCTTCAAACAATAAATTCATTAATGCTCCTAATAACGAGTCCTTAGCCTTCTAAGTTGCCCAACTCGGATGCGGATTTCTGCTATAAGGCAGGAACTCATTATGAGTTCTGTACGGTGCTGCGCCTGCGCGCACCTTTTTAAATAGCAATCGAGTATAGGGCAGCTCCGTCGATGGTGACTAAATTTACCGATTCGACAGCCGTCTTTGATTTTGTGACATCACCGATACCAACCGCCAGCGATCGGGTTATCGACTTCCAACATTCTTAAAATAGTACATTGGACTTCCTTTGAGGTACTTGCAAGCTTTCTCTCTAGGGCGTTTTATAGTGAGGATGATGACCAGCCCCACTGAACTGCACTACATAGTAGTTACAGGTTTGTTAGTTCAGGCGCTATCCCGCAATCCGTCGCCTGCGGGATTCAACAGGGGATGCAGCGACCGTTACCGCCTATCCATCTCAACACTCTTTCGGGATACCGTTGTCGTGTAGGGCGGACGGCGAAGCAATCTCAAATTCTCCCCGCTGGTTTCTGACTTTATATTAGCATAACTCTTTACATTCAGAAACAAAACAGTGAACTACCCGACGGTGACCTGCGGTACAGCACGGGCTTCCCAATTCATTGGCAACAGCCGCCAGAACTCCGTAATTCTATTGGTCTTACATTGCCTCCAAGGGCAGGAGTCCTGGTTCCCAAGACCCATACTTTTTCTGGCAACACGTACCTTTGAGCTTGGTTTTCGCTTACGGCATTGGTGGTCAAGATGTACCAATTTTATCAGAAGAATTGCTCGTTTCCTCATCCACCCCGTCGCTGTTCCACAGCACGGCTTGGAATTCGACTCGCGGGAGTGGAATCGTCAACTCACTGGCACTCATCCCGACGCGAGGCTACACTCTTAGCGCGGGGCTGATGCTGCTTTGGCGGGCGGGACAGTTCGAGCTATACTTCTACTTGACCGTAGAGGTCGTAGACATCTGAACTCGTAATTTTCACAGGTACGATCGATCCCAGCCGTGCTTCTCCTGTCACATAGACGAGTCCATCTACTTCTGGGGAAAATCTGGCGGATCTACCAATCAACTCACCTGTCTCTGGCTGTTCTTGTTCTATCAGGACATCAACTACCTGACCGACAGATTCTTGATTTTTCTTCAATGATATAGGTTGTTGTGCCGCCATTACCGAATCGCGCCAAATTTCCATTTTTTCTGCTGGCAGTTGATTTGGCAAGCTGAAGGCTGGGGTACCTTCTTCGGCGGAAAATGTGAATACTCCGACGTGATCGAATTCGTGGCGCTTGACAAATTCCAGCAAATGTGCTGCGTGTTCGTCGGTTTCGCCGGGGAAGCCAACAATAAAAGTTGTTCGCATCACGGCGTTGGGAATTGCTGCTTTGAGCCGATCGACTATAGCATCATTAATCCCAGCTTGAAAAGGTCTGTTCATCGCCCGCAGAATTTCCGGGTGCGAATGTTGCAGAGGTAAATCCAAGTATGGCAAAACGTTGGGCGTTTCGCAGATTGCCGCCACAACTTGCGGAGTCAAACCTGTAGGATAGGCGTAGTGCATCCGAATCCAGGGTACATCTACTTGGCCCAAAGCGCGCAGTAGTTCGGCTAGCTTCGGTTCACCATAGATATCTTTGCCGTAGTTGGTGGTAATTTGAGAAATTAAGATAATTTCTTTGACACCTTCCGACGCTAATTGCTTAGCTTCGGCGACAATAGATTCGATCGTGCGCGATCGTTGATTTCCGCGCAAGTGCGGGATAATGCAAAATGCACAGCGGTAGTCGCAGCCTTCTGCTATCCGCAGATAGGCGACACCTTCCGATGTCGTGCGGTAGCGGGGAGTTGTTTCGTCAGCGATGTAAGTAGGTTCGCTAGAGACGAGGGAAACTCGATCGCCCTTTTCGACCCGCTGCATCACATCGACTATTTTATGATAATCGCCAGTGCCGACAATTGCGACTGCTTCCGGCAATTCATCCAGCAATTGTTGTTGAAAATGCTGTGCCATGCAGCCAGTGATGACTACTTTTTTATTAGCTTCTGCCAATTCGACCAAAGTGCGGACTGACTCTTCTCGCGCAGCTTGGATAAAACTGCAAGTATTGACTACAACATAATCGGCCAATTCTTCATTAGAATCGACTTGATAGCCCGCTTGAGCCAGCAAGCCAATCATGTGTTCGGTATCGATGCGATTTTTTTCGCAGCCGAGGTGCGTAAATGCGATCGTTGGCTTCGTTGCCATGCAGTAATTAGTTGCTGTTGCGCTATTTTTGATGACTTTTTATTCTATCACACACCTTGCGAATTTGCAAGATATTCATTTAATTTTTTCCCTCGGATGCGATCAATAAAAATTGCAGTTTCTTTGTGGCGGCAACTTCCACAGCACAAGAGTTTTGAGACTTTTGTACCAGCTTTTTTTCAGCGGGGTCAGCTTTGAGCCGATCGATTAGCGTAGTCGTTATTCTTAGCCTTTGAGGCGGGGACGGGCGATCCACGGCTATAACCCTTGATTTTACAGCGAAGTTATTATGCTTAATTGTTAAGCATCCCAGGTAATGAACAGTCTCCAATATTAAGTGTTATTTTTTTAAAACTTAGTGAATGCTTTAACAGTAATACCTGAAATTTGAGTTAACTGGCTTGAAAAAGTGTCATAATCATCTGCTTAGGTTGATAGTTTTTCTATAGTGAATGTCGAGCAAAAATCATTGCTGTGTAATGATTTCAAATTGTATTGCTGTCCCAATCTTTTGGTTACTTCATATTCACAAGTAACAACTACTTCACCAGGATTAAATTTCTTGTTTTTATTCTGTTGCTGATAGTGAACCACAGATGATATTGAATAATTGTTCTGAAAATTTGCTACTTCTGCGTAAAATATCAAGTGAGCATTATATTTGTTACTTACCGCAGTAAACTTGGTTAATTGCGGAACATCGTTGAACATTTCTTGAAAGTAATCTCCATACATAACTTCAGAACCCCGTGTATCAAAACTTAGTAAATCCTGCTTATAAACCAAGTTATATGTAATATCAAAATAAGGCAGGATGAAAATAGCGATAGCTGTTAAAATAAAAATCAACTGGCGCTTCAAATCGTTAACAGGAAACGAATTAAGTATCGCCTTGAAAATTTCAGTTAAACCTACACCAATAACCAGAGACGCTATGGGATATAGAGGAATAATATACCAAGTGAGCTTAGTTTTGGCAAAAGAAACGATCGTGAAATACAAGGTTAAGTAGAAAAATCCGAAAAATCCCACTGTTTTCAGATTTTTTTTAACACTCAATAGACTAATCGGTAAACAAATAGGTAATAACTCGATCCACCTCATAAATCTGTCATTGTGTATCTGGTATAAATAAAATAAAAATGAACCCTGATGCTTTTCATGCACATTGAAATATCTACCTGTCAGGTCGTTGTCTACTACGGCTTTGAGATAGCCGGGATTATAAAATTCTCTAGCCATGTAGTAACTTAATACCACTCCTATCAAAATGCTCAAAGAAATATAAAGCCGAGATGAAAAGAGCAAGATTTTTAGTTTTCTTTGATAAACAGTATACAAAAAAATACCTGGCAATGGCATAAGTCCTGCTACACTTTTGGTTAACACTGCCAAGATTAAAGCAGCGGTTGCTATTGACCAATAAAAACGTTGTTTTTCTAGTTCATTTGAGTGCAAGTAGATCAAGTATGAAAGGGAATAAATAGTTATCCAAAGCACAAGCATGGCGTCATAATCTCCGCTTCTGCCTGCGTGAAATCCTATAAAAGCGGAACTGGTTATTAATACCAACCCACTCACCCATGCTATTTTCATGTCTTTCAAATATTTGGCAGAAAATATAAAAACTATAATACCTGTACTCATAGCGGATATTGCTGACGGCAACCGCAGAGAAAATGTGTTATATCCAAAAATTTTCATGCTGAGGGCTATGAGCCAAATTAACAGAGGTGGTTTAGTATTCCACATATCAGGCTTTCCCTCAAAATGCGTAACTATCAAGTCCCCATTCATCGTCATTTCCAAGGCATTTACTGCTAGTCTAGATTCATCCCACATCCGAATAGATGGGAACTCTAAACAAAATAAAAATACAAAATAGCAGGCAACGATAAATAGGAATAGATTTACTGAAAAGTGATATTTTACATATTTTTGCATCAAATATAACAGCCAGTTACCACGGGTTGATATCTGATCGGTGTTTAGCTGGAAAATTGCCACTAATAAAGCAGCATAAACAATGAGAACAATTGCTGACGCACGCCACCAAAATACTGAAGAAGTAGTGTCATATGCTTGCAACAAATTTACGATCGCTGTTTTCGCTTCTATTTGAGCAACTCCGCCTTGAACGGCGACAGTATGATAGTCTTTAGTGTTGGCAGAAGAGTTTTTATCCCAAATTTCGCAGCTACTACCACTCCGCGTTTTGGTAATTTGGAAAACATAATCAATAGTTGCACCAGCGGTTACTCGCACTTTGGCTGCGAAGTGATTTGACTGGCGTTTCATTGGCGTGTAGATAATTTTATCTTTGACTGCAGTACCTGTAGGGCCTTGGGCTTGGGGTAATGTCGCCAAGTCGTTAACTCCCCAAACGAGAAAGACTTCGCCTGCTGCGGGTAAAGAGTAGTTAATTTCCTGTGTTACTAAGGTTTGAGGTGAGGAATTCGCTGCGCTATTTGCCAAAACAGCAGGTTGCCAGCAGAAATAGCAAACTAGGAAGGCTAGAAAATAGCGCAGTAAAGCAATCAAAGACTTTGGCAACGAATCCACTGGAAGATGATCTGACCGGCTGCGGGTGAGTTTCCTGGTGTGATTTTTCATGACATGAACTCATAAAATTTCTAGAAAATCGATCGTAGGAATTACGAACTCAACCTTTCAGCATTACTTTTTCAATAAGTCTATGGTATCCGATGATACATCCGGGGCGATCGCCCGACTAGCATCACCCGCAAGCACTTGCGTAGCAGACGCAGCAGTCAATTGCCCGTAAGAGTTTGCGCCCAAACCATTAACTTGACGCATCAAAGTGCCCATTTCCAAAGCACTCATCGCATAATTCCAGCCCAAATTGCTCTTAATTCCCGCCCTTTCCAAAGCTTGCTGCATCGTGTCAGTCGTCACCACCCCAAAAATCACGGGCACACCAGTTTGAAAAGCAGCCGCAGCAATTCCCTTAGAAACCTCACCAGCCACAAAATCGAAATGCGGAGTTTGGCCGCGAATTACCGCACCCAGACAGATTACCGCATCGTAGCGGCCAGAAAGAGCAGCTTTGCGCGCCACCAAGGGAATCTCAAAACATCCCGGAACCCAATAAAAATCAACTTGATTCCCATCAGGATTAATATCAACCCCGTGGCGCTTCAAACAATCTTGACATCCTTCCAAAAGTTTGTTGACAATCAAATCGTTAAAACGACCGATCACAATCGCAAATCGTAAAGATTCTGTTTGAGTAAAAGTTCCCTCGAAAACAGTCATAGTGTTTCTAGTTTAAATTTTAGGTTTTAGATTTTAGTTTTTTGTTGGCGAGAAGGCAAAAGTTAGAAAGCTGAAACATCTCATCTTAATCTCAAGTGCAAAAACATACAAGTTCGTCGTGCTGGCTGGACAATTCCTAGCTTCTGCCGAATGCGGAATGACTTTAAATTGCTGGTTAATGCCTTCAACCTTCTATCTTTTACCTTCTTTCTTCGATAGTCTTAGGCGAAATTAAACTACCAAAAAGTTTAAGACACCCACTGCAATAACCAGTAAGAACCAGAGACCAGAACCAGCATAAATTAGCGTTTTAGACTGATTCCAGTTTTGGGGAGAGGCATAGGCAACTGGCACACCAACAACCATCACAAAAGACAGTAGCACGAGACCTAGTAAAACCACTTGAAACAGAATTGATAACATCTTTTCTCCTTTTGATATAACCGTGCGTGGACGAGAAATAGTTTGTCATAATCTGGCAAAATATTCCAGATTATAGTTTTTGACAATTTCCAGATGGTCGATCGAGGAATTGTCGGTTGATTGATACGAAAGAGACTATACCTCTCGCAAAAATAGCTAGGACGCTGCTCAAAGCCCATCCCAAAAAAATCATTTTTTCTTGTGGGGTGGACACGCGAGCCCGCCCGAAAATTTGATTAAAAGGACTTTTGCACTCTTGTCTACTGTGCAAATTCGGGCGTTGCGCGAACAAGCGTCAGTAGCTCTTGGGATTTTTAACAATTTTATCATTGTTCGCAGCAGGACAGAAAACTGGAAAGGTTAAGTTAAAGCCCGATCGCCCGATCCGGTATCCGAGCACCAGAAATTGCTAGTGTGGGAGTGAGAGATGCGAGATTTTCGGCTATGGACTTAGTTTTGTGCCACACAACAGCAGATTTTGACAGCTTAGGCGCGGCGGTGGGACTTTGCGTGCTGCGCCCCGGTAGCAGAATCGTGCTGACTGGCGGTTGTCACCCGACGGTGCGAGATTTTTTGGCGCTACACCGCGACGAGTATCCGCTGATTGAACGTCGATCGGTCAATCCGCAACAAATTCGATCTATTAGTATAGTGGATGCCTCACAGCGCGATCGACTAGGAAAAGCCGCCGAATGGCTAGACTTGCCACACCTCAACGAAATAGCCGTTTTTGATCACCACCTACAAGCTGATTTGGACATCCCCGCCACGGTTACACAGATTGAAGCAGTTGGCGCAACCACCACATTAATTGTCGAAAAACTGCGCGAAAAACTCAAAAATGCAGCAGAAAATGGCGATACAGTATCCCAGCTTTTACCTTCGGAAGCCACAGTCATGGCCCTCGGTATCCACGTCGATACAGGTTCCCTCACCTTTGAGGGCGCAACTGCGCGAGATGCAATGGCTTTAGCGTGGTTAATGGAACAGGGAGCAAGTTTGCGGGTAATCGCGGAATATGTAGAACCCGGTTTGTCTCCGCAATTGCAGGATTTGCTGAGAGAAGCGTTGGAGAATTTGCGATCGGAAACCTTGCACGGTTATACAGTAGCTTGGGTACTGCTATCTACTAATGACTATGTTCCCGGACTTTCTGCACTAGCTTCTCGCTTGCTAGATTTAACTGAAACCGATGCTCTACTTTTAGCCAATGTCTATAAATTTAGCGAAAACGACCACCGCAACATCCCTGAATCGCCAGTTTCCAACCGCTTAGCTATTATCGGTCGATCGCGCATCGAAGGAACAAACCTCAGCGAATTGTTCAAACCCTTCGGTGGCGGAGGCCACGCCCGCGCCGCATCCGTAGCTGTACGAGATGTTGATCCGCTGCTGACTTTAAATCAATTAGCTGACGCGCTGAAAGCTCAAATCCCGCACCCTCCGACAGCCCGCGAATTAATGTCCTCTCCAGTGCGGAGCATTCGCCCGGAAACCTCCGTGGGAGAGGCTCACCGTATCCTCCTACGCTACGGACATTCGGGGCTTTCCGTGGTCGATGCGGGCGATCGGCTCGCTGGCATTATCTCGCGGCGCGACATAGACATTGCCCTGCACCACGGTTTCAGTCACGCCCCCGTCAAGGGTTACATGACTCCGCAGCTAAAAACGATCGCCCCGGATACCTTGCTGCCAGAAATTGAAGCTTTAATGGTCATGTATGATATCGGGCGCTTGCCAGTATTGGCAAACGGTCAACTGGTGGGAATTGTTACCCGGACTGATGTGTTGCGGGAATTGCACCAGCAAAAAGCGCGAGACAGGGGAAGCAATGCAGAATTGCCTAATTGTCCCGTGCCCGAATCGGTTGAGCAGTTGTTGCGATCACGCATCAGTCCCGAATTATGGCAATTATTGTCGATCGCCGCCAATATTGCCCAAAACCGCGGCTGGCAACTTTATATTGTAGGTGGAGCAGTCCGGGATTTACTCTTAGCTACGGATGATACACTGGCGCTAACAGATATCGATTTGGTTGTGGATGGAAAGTGCGGTTCCGACGATTCCGGTGCTGGTGTCGAGTTAGCTTCCTCGCTGCAAAAACTTTACCCCGAATCGCGTTTGGACGTTCACGGTCAATTTCAAACCGCCGCGCTTTTGTGGCCCAAAGACTCTGCTTTCGGCTCGCTGTGGGTGGATATCGCTACGGCTCGCACTGAATTTTACCCTTATCCGGCTGCAAATCCTGAAGTTGAAGCGAGTTCAATTCGCCAAGATTTGTACCGCAGGGATTTTACAATTAATGCGCTGGCTGTGCGGTTGGGTGTTCCTCGCAGTGGCGAATTGTTAGATTTTTTTTGCGGTTTGCTGGACTTGGAATCGAAGCAAATTCGAGTTTTGCACGCCAATAGTTTTATCGAAGATCCGACGCGAATTTATCGCGCTGTGCGGTTTGCGGTGCGGTTGGGATTTGAAATTGAGCCGCAGACGGAAGGATACATCCGCAACGCTTTGGCCAGCGGGATTTATTACCGAATTCAGGGGGAAAACGGCCGAGCTCCGGCTTTGGAAACTCGGCTCAAAAGCGAATTGAAATACATTTTGCAAGCTCCTTACTGGAAAGTTGCTTTGCAAATGCTGGGAGATTTGCAGGCTTTGCGCTGCATTCATCCTAGTTTGGAGTTGGATCGGGAGTTGTGGCGGCAACTGCGTTTGCTCGATCGGTGTTTGAATGGAAGGAAGAAGGAAGGTTCGGCAACGGATTATGTAACGGATGTAACGGATGTAACGGATGTCAGGAAGAAGGAGGAGGGAAGTTCGGCAACGGATTCTGTAACGGATGTAACGGATGTAACGGATGTAACGGATGTCAGGAAGAAGGAAGAAGGAAGAAGGAAGAAGGAAGAAGGAAGAAGGAAGAAAGAAGAAGGAAGAGACAATTCCCAATTCCCAATTCCCAATTCCCAATTCCCAATTCCCCATTCCCCATTCCCCATTATCAATATTCCCGATTGGCAGATGCGGCTGGAAGTTTTGATAGCTTATTTAGCACCGGAATATCGCGGCAAGGTGGCTGCAAATCTTCAGTTACCCGCTGACAGCATTAAGCGGTTGGAAGTGTTGGAAGCGGGAAAGAACCAGTTAGCAGAGAATTTGCCTAAGTGCGAGTTGCCTAGTCAATTGGTATTGCTGTTGAGGAATTATGAGTTGCCGGTGTTAATTGCGATCGCCCTACAAAGTCCGCGAAAATTCCGCCGCCAAATCTGGGAATATCTCACCAAATGGGCGAATGTTGAGCCGCCTTTGAATGGCAACGATTTGAAGGCTTTGGGTTATAAGCCGGGGCCTGGGTTTAAACGAATGTTGGATGATTTGTTGGCGGCGAAGTTGGATGGCGATTTGGGCGATCGGGCTGCTGCTATCTCTTTCTTAGCACAACGTTATCCTCAAACTTAGTAAGGTGCGTCAGCAGCGCGTTATTTTTGCTATAATAGATTAGCTAATTGCTGACGCACTCTACTAAAATTTAAGTTTTCAATCCTAAACAGGCTAACCAGGCGATCGCACATTATTGATATTTCGAGAATTAAGGTGAAGAAACATCACGCTCCTGCTTTAATCGCAATTGTCCTTTACAAAACATTTGTGGCTTCCCTCTTGACAGTAACTTCGATTGCTTTGCTTTTTGCATTAAAAAATCATCAAGTCTTAGAAGAGTTTTCGCAATCTTATTTGTGAGAAAGCAAACTCAAAATTATTGAATTCATCTTAGACAAACTTTTAATTCTCAAGCCTAAAAACTTACTGCTTAGCGGACTTGCCGCAGCACTTTATGCAGTGTTAACTGCTGTTGAAGCCGTTGGTTTGTGGTACGAAAAAGACTGGGCAACCATCTTAGTTTTAGTGCTGGTAAGCATCAGTATACCCCCTGAAATATATGAATTAGTTCACGGGGTCACGGTACTTAAGTTAGCGGTATTTATCACAAATGTAGCCATCTTATGGTATTTGCTCCACCATTGGCCGAAGCATGGTAAAGGAGCTTAAAGTTTTGATTATTCAGAGGAAACTCACTGGATTTTATAAATGTCAGCATTTTCCATTTTAATTTCATAAAACGGCTGATCAGTCAAATAAAAACCTCAATCTTTACAAAAATTTTGTGATTGTAAAGATTCGATAAAGCTACGAGGGGTTATACCCCCTATGAGTTATAGTGACATATATATAGATGCACCCTGATGGTTTTCCCGTTCCACAAGAGCGGGATTTTTATTGGAAAAATATTGTATTAAGTTTTAAGACTCCTGGTAGAGATAGAATTGGTGGAAAACTTCAATAAAACGATCGCCAGATGCAAAAATAGCACAGCTAAAGCAAAAACGATGGTTCGGAGCGATCAAACATCCGCCCTAACTCTGCGAAATAACCCAAAGAGGTTAGCATAGTTTGGGAAACGGCATCAACTGAAGATCAACTTAGCGTTCACAACAGCCCTGCAATAGGGTGAAGACACCATTGCGACTTTAGGCAGAGAGGGTTCGGCATCACTTACCGAGCTACCCACATTCATTTAAACTGAGATGTTGCACGATTTTCAATTACTTGTTTAGGAACAGGCTTTCCGGCCTGTTCCACAATAAAATTCATCTCTTGTGGAACAGGCCGGAAAGCCTGTTCTTGACAATGGTGCAAGATGTAAGTTTAAACAGAGATGTTGCACCATTTTCAATGCCAAAGATAAGCTGTTGTGCATTGAAATTGTGTGTTGAGGGCGGGCTTTCCTACCAACCGCACAATAGCGAAAGTTTATTTGACCATGCAATTTAAAGGCGGATTAGCTTAACAGCTAGAATTAATAGTTTATTTTGCTCTAATTTTTGAAGCTTTATGGATTAAGAAGATTTCACTCATGATGTTAGGTCAATTTTCAGGAATCCCCAACTGGATGATGCTTAGTTACACAAGATTTTAAGTTTTTTTACAAAGTCTTGTCTCCGACAATCAACCCTCTTTGTCACTTAAGCAGTGCATTGGCAAGTTGGGGTAACGAATGTGGGTTAGAAAACACTTAAAAACCCGGTTTCTTCTTAAAGAAATCGGGTTTCTGAAATCGATACCCAAGAGCGATTTACTGTCTAGAATAAGCGAAAAATAAAAGGGTAGCGGTAGGGTTGGTTGGGATCTTTTAAAATCTGGAGAATCGCCAAGATTGTCAGTCCCCAATGCAGCAGATAACCGATTGGTATTAGGAAAAAGCCTGCCAAACCTAAAGTCAGGAAAGTTACCACCCCAATAATGGTGGTGTACAGCCAGACGTTGAAGTGAAAATTGATGGCTTCGGTGGCGTTTTCTTTGACAACGGGGTCATCTGATACTAATAATACGGCGATCGGCACTCCGATCGACAACCCTAACGTACTCAAAAAAATAGCCCCGTGGCACAGCAGTGATAGCAGCTTTCGCTTGTCGGAGTCGTACATATTACTTGTATTCCTTGACTTTATTGATAATTTTACCTTCTATAGCAACTCTAGCACAGGCTATAATGGCGATCGGGTGATGATTCCCCTACCTAATTTGTGATGACAACAGAACTCGAAACTGAACTGCTAGCTGCTGTTGAGCGCCGGCGCAACTTTGCGATTATCTCTCACCCCGACGCGGGGAAAACTACTTTGACTGAAAAGCTGCTGCTTTACGGAGGTGCGATTCACGAAGCAGGTTCTGTGAAAGCACGGCGGGCTCAGCGACACGCTACCTCTGACTGGATGGCGATGGAACAGCAGCGGGGAATTTCGATTACTTCTACTGTTTTGCAGTTTGAATATCAAAATTATCACATTAATCTGCTCGATACTCCGGGACACCAAGATTTTAGTGAAGATACTTATCGTACTCTGGCGGCGGCTGATAATGCGGTGATGCTTGAGGATGCTGCTAAGGGTTTGGAACCGCAAACTCGCAAGTTATTTGAAGTTTGTAAATTGCGACGTTTGCCTATTTTTACTTTCTTTAATAAGCTCGATCGCCCTAGCAGAGATCCTTTGGATTTGTTGGACGAAATTGAGAAGGAATTGGGGTTGCAGACTTATGCGGTGAATTGGCCGATCGGTACGGGCGATCGCTTTAAGGGTGTTTTCGATCGCAGAGGGCGCAAAATTCACTTATTCGAGCGGACTAAACACGGTTCTCGCGCGGCTGTGGATACAGTCATTGAATTGGGCGATCCGCGGATTGAGGATTTGTTGGAACAAGACCTTTACTATCAGCTTAAAGAAGAGTTGGAACTGCTGGATGAGTTAGGAACTGAACTCGATTTAGACTTAGTTCGGGCTGGGAAAATGACTCCGGTTTTCTTTGGTAGCGCGATGAGCAATTTTGGGGTCGAATTGTTTTTAGATGCGTTTTTAGATTACGCAATGAAGCCGATCGCCCGCAACAGCAGCGTCGGGGAACTTCCGCCAACTTACGAAGATTTTACCGGGTTTGTGTTTAAGTTGCAAGCGAATATGGATCCGCGACATCGCGATCGGGTGGCGTTTATTCGGGTTTGTACGGGAAAGTTTGAAAAGGACATGAACGTGACTCACGCTCGGACTGGTAAAACGGTGCGTTTGTCAAGGCCTCAAAAGTTATTTGCTCAGGATCGGGAGTCGATCGAGGTTGCGTATCCGGGTGATGTGATTGGTTTGAATAATCCGGGGGTTTTTGCGATCGGGGATACTATTTACACTGGTCAAAAGCTGGAATATGAAGGGATTCCCTGTTTTTCGCCGGAACTTTTTGCTGTTTTGAGAAATCCGAATCCTTCTAAGTTTAAGCAGTTCCGCAAAGGCGTTTCTGAGTTGCAGGAAGAAGGCGCAGTGCAAATTATGTACTCGGTTGATGAGTCGAAACGCGAGCCGATTTTGGCGGCTGTGGGACAGTTGCAATTTGAAGTTGTGCAGTTCAGAATGCAGTCGGAATATAATGTGGAAACGACGATCGATATGTTGCCCTACAGTGTAGCTCGTTGGGTTGACGGCGGTTGGGATGCGCTGGAAAAAGTTGGGCGGCTGTTTAATACGGTGACGGTGAAAGATACTTGGGGAAGGCCGGTTTTGCTGTTTAGAAATGAGTGGAATTGCCGACAGGTGGAAGGGGAGCATCCTGTGTTGAAGTTAAATGCAATCGCCCCTGTGGTGTCAGGTTTGGCTGTTAGCGAGGAGTGAGATTACCGCAGGCAAAGGACACAACATTGTTGTGTCCATACAAATGATATTTATAGCAACCCTAAATTATTCGCGTAATTATTGTAGGGGCAATCCCCCCGTGGTTGCCCGGATAGATAGGGGGTAGGCACGGGGGCACTACCCCTACAAATTTACATGAATGATTTAGGATTGCTATATTTGGCTTAAATACGCCGGATATAAGAAGTTACAATCACGGCTCTAACAGTTTTTCTAAGATGGTGTAAATGTCTTTTTTGTCACCATCTTTACGTCTCCCTAGTCCCACGACAACAACTAGAACTCGATCTTGTTCGACTTGATAAACTATAGGATAGCGCTGTCCAACAGCTCGGATGCTGCGAAATTCTGATAGGTTATCTACAAGGGCTTTGCCTTGCTTTTGTGGTTCAACTTGTAGTTAATCAATGCGATCGCGCAATTTTTCCTGTTCTCGTCAATCTTTGACTGCCTCCAACATTTCCAGTGCCAGTGGCGTAAGCTGGATCTCATATTCGATCGCATTTTCTCCGTGATTCATAGTCCCAATTTTGCTTTGGCATTTTCCCAGGAAATAGTTTCCCCTTGGCGTGCTTGGGTGATGCTTTGGCGCAATTTGGCAACGAATTCTGTATCGGTGAGAATATCTAAGGTTTCTAACAGTTCAGTCAAATGCGTGTAGCTCATTGCAGCCATAACGGGAACGCCATCTTGAGTGATGATGATAGGCTCATTGATAAGTTCTTGGGGTAGGTTTGGAAGCTGCTGCTGTGCTTGGGCAATGGTGAGTCGTTTGGACATGGTTGTACTAAAGCAACATTACTTTTAATTTAGCATTTCGGCCGAACTAACTGGTTTCCAGCCGCTGACGCTGGTAACGAGTAAATCCAAAATCTAAGATCCAAAATCTAAAATCCAAAATGGATTGACGGCGGCCCCCATCTGCGGCTACGCTTTGAAGTGAGAGGTTGCTTGCTTGTAGAGGAGGCAGCCCGCGTCGCCCAAAAATCTAGTTGCACTGCCCAAAGCTGCTGCTAACAGCAATGGACAGCATAACCGCCAAACTGGGACTAGCAGTCTGGAGGCTAACGGAGTATCTTAACATCCTCTGTAGCCGCCCTGCTATGTGTTGAAATGCGGGGCGGCTGGGTTTTTGGGTTTTTCTAGAAAACCCAAAACCAGGAGAACATATTATGTCACAGGAATTCTTGCCTGACGACAACAAATTCTATCGCCCAAATGACGACTCAGCAGCAGTATGCGAACAGGAAGTGGTGCTGTTAACGGTTGTCGGTTCGCCCAAGGGTGTCAGGGAAACCATACTCACTTTGTACCGGCTGGGATTTGCAGAAGTGGGCGATTGGAGCCCCGTACAGCGTGCCGCTAATCCGAAGCAGGTGATGAGCGTGCTGATGTCGGAAGCGGGCTGATGGTACTTCGCCGAGAAAATCTGGGCGGTAAGCTACAAGGTTAAATAGCTAAATTCGAGGGCGGGCCTTTAACGTTCAGCCCTGAGTCCGGCAGGGGTTTCAACCCCTGCCTCAAAGCAAAAGTCCTCGCTATGAGGACTGAAGAATTCATTAGTCCTCATAGCGAGGACTTTTGCTAAAAGCCCCGTGGAATTCATTCCTTGGCGGCCTTTCGGTTTAAGTTAACTGGACACGTCCTCCTTTTTAATGCCGCGTCTTTACTCCTTGCGATCGAGGTAAATGCTGAGACTATCCTCACCCAAATTATCGAGAAGTTGTTGCAGCGCGTCGCGGCTATTGCGAACCAGATCGTTGTTAGGAGCAATGGCTAAAGATCGATTAAACATTTCCAGAGCCTCTTGCCCATTCTTGAGTGCTTCCTGTTGCTCAGATAATTTTGCTTGTAAATCACCCAGTATTCTCAGTGCAATACCTTTGTTGTTGAGGACAATGATGTCATCCGGTGCAATAAGTAAAGCTCTATTGTAAGCAGCGATCGCATCTGAGTAAGACTGTTTTGCCACCTCAAATTCACTTAGCTGTGTTTGCAATTCACCCAGACTTAACAGCGCATTCCCTTTCTTGTTGAGAGCACAGATATAATCCGGTGCAATAAGTAAAGCAGAATTACAGGCAGCGCTCGCCTCAAAGTAAGACTGTTTTGCCGTCTCAAATTCACTTAGCTGTGCTTGCAATTCACCCAGACTTCGCAGCGCATTCCCTTTGTTGTTGAGAGCATTGATATAATCCGGTGCAATAAGTAAAGCAGAATTATAGGCTGCGATCGCTTCTAAGTAAGACTGTTTTGCCGCCTCAAATTCACTTAGCTGTGCTTGCAATTCACCCAGACTTCGCAGCGCATTCCCTTTGTTGTTGAGAGCATTGATAT
>NZ_JAUBRI010000011.1:84989-96032 GCF_036701795.1 Microcoleus sp. N9_A1 | reverse complement strand
TGCAATAAGTAAAGCAGAATTATAGGCTGCGATCGCTTCTAAGTAAGACTGTTTTGCCGCCTCAAATTCACTTAGCTTTGCTTGTAATTCACCCAGCCGTAGTAGCGCAATCCCTTTGCTGTTGAGAGCATTGGTATAATCCGGTGCAATAAGTAAAGCAGAATTACAGGCAGCGCTCGCCTCAAAGTAAGACTGTTTTGCCGCCTCAAATTCACTCAGAATTGCCTGCAAATTACCCAGACGTAGTAGCGCAATCCCTTTATTGTTGAGAGCACAAAGGTAATCCGGTGCAATAAGTAAAGCAGAATTACAGGCAGCGATCGCCTCAAAATAAGACTGTTTTGCCGTCTCAAATTCACTTAGCTGTGCTTGCAATTCACCCAGACTTTGCAGCGCATTCCCTTTGTTGGTAAGAGCAGCGATATCATCCGGTGCAATAAGTAAAGCAGAATTATAGGCTGCAACTGCCTCTAAATGTTCCTGTCTTGCCTCTACATATCGAGCCAACCGAGCATAGTAATCTCCCTCCGAGCGCGAAACTCTACCAAGCCAATAATCACTTTTAATCCACAACTCATCTCTAACTCCCAGCAGCGACTCGCATTCCCCGTAACGACTCAGCCGCAATGCTTCATCAAACACCTCTTCCCATTCCTTCACACCCCGCTCCCAATCCAAGCGATTAGCATGATAAATTGCCTCAGCCACATCCCCCACTTCCCGATAATGCCCCTCTAAAACCTCATGCGCCCTGCGAGTTTTCGGATGATCCCGATCGGCATCCAAACGCCGCAATAAATCGTGAATCCGATACCAGTTATCCCCCCGCTTCTGCGATTTCCACACAAAGGAAAAACCCGTCAACATCTCAAAATTTGCACTGCTTGCCTGGAAGTGGCAACCAGATCCCAATTTTACGTACAAATCCTCATCAAAAGCGCGACCAGCACTCAGCGAATGCACGGCCGATCGCACTTCTCGATCGACATAACTCAGCAACCGATCTGTTAATTCCGCAGTCTTGTTTTCCAACTTCGGAATCCGCGCAAAATCCGACGACATCAACTCAATTCCCCGCCTTCTTTCTGCCAGCACCGCATCCGCGCACAAACCCAAATAAAACGGATGTACCTGCAAATTCTCCCAATTATCAGCGGGATTGACGCTGGCATATTTAATTACAGCATCTGCCAAATCTGCCTTGTCAATCTTCACTTTGTGCAAGTAATCCCTCGCATCATCCGGCGACAAATGCCACACCAATTGTGCATCTATATAATCTGCGGGAATCGGAAACCTTGACGCATTCGGCCACCGCAATTGCGTCACCGGACACTCTCGCCCCGCCACAACAACTACAATCCCCAATTTGTAATCCAATGCCCTCAACAACCGCCGAAACCACTCATCTTGATACCAAAAAGTTGCGCCTTGAGAATTGCGTTTTTCATCCCACATTTTCTCGTGAGTATCGAACAGCATCACGAGGCGATCGGGTTTATTTTTGCCAGCCATTGTCGCATTCAAATCCCCAGCAAACAATTTCGGCAAATAGTCGGTTAACTCAGTATCAATATCTAGACGGCGAATTTCCTCCGCCTTTTCATCGCTGACGCCCAAGCGATTTTGAATTAATTTCATCGCCCGCTTAATCCCGCCCAATTTATCTATCCCTTTGAGCACCGCTACAGCTTGCGCCACCACCGGAAAATCTGCAAAAGTTTCAATTATAGGTACCACCAATTCCGCCACATCATCGGGGAAAAGTTGGTTGAGAGTTGCCTGTGATTCGCCTTTGTTCAGCAAATACCAAAAGCAAGCAAAGTCATAATTTGGAAATTTAAATTTATATTTCTTAGTGGCTGCTGCCAGATTTCGGCGCAGCATCAGCAAGCCGTAAAATCTATCTTGCGGTTTATCTTCTTTAATCGGTATCAATCCGAAATCGTGTCTGACTGCGGGTATGGGAGTGTAGGTCTTAGGTTCAGCATAGCGGACAAAATCAGCAACTTGGGCGGCTTGTGATTCTGGGATGTCGTGCAATTGTTTCCACACCTGCGGCGAAAACCTTTTGCAGCAGTGAAACTGCAAGTGTTGTAGCAGCAAAGACTTGCCGTTGCCTCCATCTCCGTAAAAATACAAAATTTGTTGGCGCGCGGGGTCTTCGTTTAAATAAAAGGCAAATCGGCGGGTAAATTCGTATCTGTCGGTAAAAAGTTCCAGTTTGCGATCGCCGCTAATAGATTCGCTTTCAAAATCTTCGTCGTCAATTGGCATAAGTGTGCAGGTGAGGTATTAATTTAATTATAAGCAAAAATTTGATGGAATCGGCGATTGAAACCCGGCGATTGAAATCGCTTCTACACAAACAAAGTCCGCCTTCGCCGACTAAAAGAGCAAGGAAGTATTTAACCACAAATTGACATAATTCTTCAGTCCTCTTTTAGAGGACTTTAGCTTTGAGGCAGGGGTTTAAACCCCTGTCGGATCGTGGCGATCGTGCAATATCTCAGAAACAAATAATTTTAGTGAAATTACTTAAGTACCTTGTGGCAAAAGTTGCAACTAATGACAGCAAAATAGAGCTGTGTTAGAACAGTTATCGATCGACCAGCAAAGCTATCTTAGAAAGGACGCTAGCGAAAGCACAGTCATGGCACCTCCCACTAATCCAAATCCGGCGGATTCATCTGCAAAACAGTCTCTAGAGGCTGGGCTCGCAGCTTTGAAACAGCAGGATTACCCCACCGCGATCGCCCTTTTAGAATCCGTTACCCAAACCGCAGCTAATCAGCCGTCGGGAATCCGCGCGCAGATGGGGTTAGTGGCTGCGTACAAAGCCACCGGTAATGTTAAAGAGGCGATCGCCCTGTGCACATCCCTCACCAAAATCCCCAACACCCAAATCAAAACCTGGGCCGATCGCACTTTAACCGAATTAACCCCACCTCTCCCCCCAAAACCAGCGGAAACTCCCCCAAAAACAGGCTTTGTCGCCTTCAATTCAGCAACGGAATCAGCGAAAAAAACGGTTAAGGGCGATGGCTTACGCCCCGCTTCGCTACGACCGACCGCAGACCAAAAAACCGGATTTTCAACCTTAGAGCCGACTGCCACGCCAGGAAACACCAAATTGACACATATTTCACCGCCACCACCACCCCCCAAACCGGCAATATCCACAGAAACCACACCCGATACAGAAACTAGCGACGAAAATAGCCCCCGTTCCTCAACAGATACTTACCAACTAACTTGGCGCGAAGCAGCGCGCGTGAAAAGCCCGCGTCCCCTCAAACCGCTAAAGTTGCTGGAGTTTCGGATCGAAGCTTTTGCAAGTGCGATCGCCCTATTTTTCCTAGCCCGCTTTATCCTGCAATTCCTGCTGACAAACACTAATTCTCTGTTGGTTCAGCTTTACATATTCACTAGACTGCCTATTTTCGCGCCGATTCAGCTTTTTTACCGCGATCCAACTCCCTTTGTTCAGATGGTTTTTGGATTGCTTTTGGCCTCGTCTCCCTGGCTGATAGACGCGCTGCTGAAACTGTTTTGCGGCATCGAAACTCTGCGCGGGTCAGTTTTATCCAAGCACAGCAAGGAAGCTAGTCGGGTACTGCGAAGTTATTGTACGAAGCAAAATATGCCGGTGCCGCTGCTGAAACTCTTGCCGCTGAATGTTCCTGTAGCTTTCAGTTACGGCTGTTTGCCCCGTTTTGCTCGGATTGCTGTGAGTCGCGGGCTATTGGAACAATTGACGGATGATGAAATTGCCACTATTTTCGCGCGGGAGTTGGGCCATATCTCTCACTGGGATTTTGCGCCGATGTCCCTGGCGCTGCTGGTGATTCAGATTCCTTACTTGATTTATTGGCAGGTGGCGCACTGGCAAGAGCGGTTGTGCGATTTAATGACGATCGAGTTTTTGCGTTCTGCTGTCAAATTTGTGGCCGCTGCAATTTCTGCTATTAGTTACGGGATTTATAAGTTGTTCAGGTGGCCGATGTTGTGGGTGTCGCGCCGCAGAGTATATTTTAGCGATCGCACTGCTGCGGAAATTACGGGTAATCCTAACGGTTTGACGCGGGCATTGTCTAAAATTGCGATCGGCATTGCTGCTAATATCGAGCAGCAAAAACAAACTAGCTTTTTCCTCGAAAGTTTCGATCTATTGTTACCTGTAGGGGTTGGACAAGCTGTAACCCTTGGTTCTGCTGCATTACACGCGCCGCTGGAACAGATTTTGCTGTGGGATGTCAGCAATCAGGAGCGCAATTGGTTGACGGTTAACCGCGCGCATCCTTTGCTGGGAGAGCGTTTGAAGCTGTTGGCTCTGTATGCTCAATTCTGGCAACTGGAGACAGAGTTAGATTTGGCAAACGCGGGAGTGCAAGAACAACCCAGGAAAGGAAAATTGTCTCCGTTTAAGTCAATAGTCGAATTTAAAGACTCAAAACTATTTTTACAGGGTGCGCCGTTTTTTGGAATTCCGATGAGTTTGGCGATAGTCGGGTTGCTTTGGCTGATTGGCGGGATTTTTTCGAGGACGAGTATTTGGCAGTTGGATTGGCTTTGGGGCGATCGATCGATTCTTTGGGGCTGTTTGCCGATCGGATTTAGCATCGGTACTTTGATGCGGATCAATTATTTATTCCCGGATATTATACCGCGAGAAACCGCTTCGCCGAGTTTGCCGGAAATTTTGTCAAATCCCGAGAGTTTGCCGCTGGATGCTGAACCGGTGCGGCTGGAAGGGCAACTTTTGGGTCGATCGGGTATGAGTAATTGGCTGGGACAAGATTTGATTTTGCAAACGGCGACGGGTTTGGTGAGGTTGCACTATGTTTCGAGGTTTGGCTACATTGGCTCTTTGTGGCCATTTTTGTTCAAAGAGACTACTCGCCCTAGCGATTTGATCGGAACATCTGTTGTGGCGACTGGTTGGCTGCGCCGTGGTGCTACTGTGGCGATCGACCTTGAAAGTCTCCGCAGTCAAGGAGGGAGGGTTAGTGACAGCGGACATCCGATTTGGTCTGCGATTTTGGCTTTTGCTGCTGCTATTTGGGGCGCATACATTATTATCCAGGGCCCAAGGTGAGGAATAGCGATCAGATTGTGGGGTGAATCTCACATCTTGCACCATTCTCGCTTAACAGGCAAGATGCCTGTTCCACAAGAAAATTCACTCTTTGTGGAACAGGCATCTTGCCTGTTCATAAAAAGCTTATTGAGAATGGTGCAACATCTCAGGTGAATCGGTGTCAACGCGCAGCCTCCATCGGTTTTGAGTTAAACAGCGGATTGGCGATCGGATTCTGGAGTTGCTCCCTACGCACCCTACAGTCTATCCGTTACATCCGTTACATCCGTTACAAAATCCGTTGCCGAACTTGCCTCTTCCTTCGTAAAGAAAAGTTGCTTTTTTGCCAGCATTCTGTTACATTAGTTTACATAAATTGAATTGAACCAAATAGCGCAATAACTTCAGTTGGCTAAAATCCCTTAAGGCATTGCGTAAAAATTGTCAACATCCCAACACAGCAAGTTCAGTCAGCCGCTTGTCGGCTGTTTTTTTTCGACCGCTATTATTGCTGTGTGGGATGAATTCTCAAAAGTGATTCAGATGTGGTTTCCGTTAAATTCAGCCTGAAATCTTCCTAAATAACTAGCTCTGTTACCAAGGCTGTGATACCTTTAAAGAATGCTCGGACTCTGCCGGGCCTGATTTAAGGGATAGTGGGTAAGTGAGTAGTTCTCAGCATTAGGAGCGAGATTAGGAACGAGGTAAGATTACTGCCTGAAAAAATGTTAGCCATTTTATCCATCACTGTATTAAACTGAATACTGGCATTCCGATCGCTTGCAATTGACATCCTTGGACATAAATTTCTAGACGGCGCTGGCTATAAACATTCTGAATCAAAACCGGAAGCAAGTAATACAGAATAGCCAATAGCCTAAACATTTGAGTGATGACTAAAAGTTTACACAACAACCTGAGATTTAAAAGCTCTCTGCATCGGCGGTTAAGTTCCGGCCTTATCAGAGTAAATCATCTTTTTGTTCTAAAAGGTGGGGGGAGCTGTCAAGGTTGGTGGGAGGAATGCGCCAATTCTCTGGTTATGTGGTGTTTGCCTGAAGTCAATATTCAGTTGACTTCAGGTAGTTCTGTTCGAGCAAATTAATTAAAATCCAAGTCTGGAGGAATTTTTCATGTCTATTCGTCTTTATGTTGGCAATCTACCGAAGGAACTCGATCGCCTAGAATTGCAAGAAGTTTTTGCACCGGAGGGTGAATCTGTTACCACAAAGGTAATTACAGACCGCAAAACTGGTAAATGCAGAGGATTCGGTTTTGTGACTGTGCTAACCGACGAACAAGCCGACCAAGTTATTGAGAAATACAACGGCTTGATGTTCAAAGAAAACCCACTGAAAATAGAGAAGGCATTGCCGCGCTCTAAGGGTAAATCTGAGAAGGGCGAAGAAGATCAGCAGCAGCAGTCGTCGCCGCAGTCACCGCAGTTGGTGTCCGCGTCGGCGTCGCCGTCTGTGCCAGCACCTGTGCCGCAACAGCAGCGCTCGGCTCCCCCTAGCCAAGGTGGAGGCGGTTCCAGCAAAAGCAATCGCCGTCGGGGTGACAACAACAAGTCTCGCCGCAATCAGTCAGCAGCAACGGTGTCGAGCGCTGATTCCGGCTCGGTGCAGCCAGATCCGCGCTGGGCGAGTGCTCTGGAAGAACTCAAGCAAAGATTGGTGGAAGCTCAGACTACTAATTAGTCGCCAATGGCAGCTAATTGCTGCTGTCTCTCGACTGTGGTTGACTGAATGTATCTGGAAGTGCGATCGAGAATCGGTCAAAAAACCCTGTTCTCGATCGCACTCTTTATGGCAAAAAACCTCTAATATCTAGCAGTGCGGTAAAATAACCGCGAGCCGGGAAGTAGTGAGGATTTAAGTCCTCCCTAGAAACCAGTTTGATTTTTGTCTATCGACCGGACACGATGTAATATCCTGAGAATGGTTGGCTAAAAACCCGGTTTCTCTGAAAATATAGGGTTAAGCAGCGAGAAATCTAGAAAGAAACCTGGTTTTTAGCCCGTCTAAACAAGTCCTCTTTATTCGATCGGCCCGAATTCGATTGTCTCAATAAAGTCAAAAATCTTGTTCATAATTCCCTCAACTTCAGACTCCAGGGAACCCAATTCATCCCCCTCCTGATAAATTCGCTGACAGCTTACGGTGTAGCAAAAATCGTCAGCAATAAAAGCCATAAGTCCCCGGTAAGCATCCAACCGAGTCAGAGGGCCATCGTTTTTCTGCCCGCTGAGAGTTGCACCCCCAGGCAAATCTAAAACCACGAAATAAGCTTCTTCATCTTCTAAATATTCCGCATGGAGTAACTTAGAATTGGCAACATTAGCAAGAATTGCCTGAGAAACAAAATTGTCGAGAAAAGACTTGAGATAACCTTCCTCGCCAACCGACTCGATTGTTTCTTCCACTTCACCAGCAACAGGGAAATAATCAATTTTCAGCAAAACGCCAAAGTCATCTGAAAATGCGACACAGCTTTCTTGATCATCAATTTTACCGCCTCGTTGATCGTCAACTGGAATGGGAACGCTAAAATTGCCTTCAGGAGATACGTACCATGCCACATCGAAATCAGACTCTTCGCCCTCTACTTCCGAGTAAGCAGCTATTACATCCTCAATAATTTCTGCTGCTTCCTCATCTTCCACACCTAATGCTTGCTGGAATTCCTGGAGAAAAGCCTCGTGCTTCTGAGATATTTCGCCATCGGCGACAAACATTGCTGCGGTTATTGCAAAAGTATCCAACACTAACTCATCTGGCATGGATTCCCAAGCAGTATTAAATAATGCTCCTAAACCGTCTTGGGCAACAATACCGGCGAGTCTTTGAAACATTGCTGACATATCATCTTCCGAGTATTCAGCAAATATTTCTGATTCCCAAAGTATGCTTTCTAAGATATCAGCATCCGTATCAGGGGAATTTGCCTCCGCTGCGACAAGTGCTACCGCTGCTACGGATTCTTCTAAAGTCAAGCTTGCTTCGGATTGGTCTTCTGAATTGAATATTTTATCAAACTTGCCCACAGGTTTTGCCCCGCTAGTGTTTAGTTGTGCTATTCATAGCAAATTTATGACATAAAAAGATAGTAGTCAGGGATACATTTACTTTTTGCAAAATGCCGCCAGTCAATGTGGGGTGTGTCTAGCCTTACACCTTACCACTCGTGAATATCAAATCTCCAATTAACCTACCAAGGACTGCCAATGATTGTGAATCCGGCCCAAAACTTCGGGTGAGAGAAATCTGCATTTGGTACTTGTGTGGCTTGATTTATGTCGATCGCGCCTTGAGTTCCCCGCAATTGACCGTCTTTTACTACAATTTGTTTGCGGATCATTGCCAGTTGCGCTTTTCTGAGCGCTTCAGCTTTAATTGGCGCTGAACGCAAATTGCCATAAAACTCAGTCATCAACGCCAAAGTGCCGATATCCTTAACTTTCCACAAACTCGCTAGCGCTGATTTTACACCGCTGCGGACGGCCAGTCCAGCAAAACCCATTTCTGCTGCTATATTGTCGCCGATCGCAGTTTCACACGCACTCAGCACCAATAACTCTACTTGTCGGCGATCGTACCACTTCGCCAACCTAAATTCATCCAGAGCCAAAGAGCGGTTCCACAGGTCAATCTCAGCTTCGTTGCGTCCGTTTTGATTTTGTGGAAAACTCGCGTGAGTAGCAAAGTGAACAATCTCAAAAGCCTGTTGCTGTCGCTGTTTGGTGAGATTTTCCAGGGTAAAGTCCTCGTTGAGAAAAAAGCGGCCCCGCCACAAGGGAAATTCGGAAGCAGGAGTGAGAAAACCTTCATTTCTGCTGAATCCCGCTTGATTTTTCTTGTCGGTGACGGTACCGGCGATCGCAGATAATTCGATCGGCACTGCCGGCAAAGGATCTTTATCAGTGTGGGGAAATTTGGAAGCACCCATCGCTAAAACTTGAGCGTTTTTCAAACTTTGATACTTTGTGTTACTCAAGCTGACACTAGGAAGTGAGCCTACACTGTACTTTTCTACTAGAAATTGCTTGCCGTCGTGCAAAGCTGCTAGTGGCAGTTGGCGCAAACCTGCATCGAAGGAAAACACTAGCGTATCTATATTTAATGCTTCTAAATTTGAACTAATCGGCTCAACTAACCACTGGTAAAGTTGCTGAGACATGGGCAAATATTCTTCACTTTCCGAATCATTAGATCGACCCAAAGAGCGATGAAACTCTGCTACTGTTTTCAGCAATTGTTCGCTCTCGACAGGGATGTTTTTGAGAATCGGAGGGCCGTCGGGAACTACTAATACTAGGGATAATTCTTTGAGACGAGCGAAGGCGTAAACAATTACAGCTTGCTTGCCGGTTTCCTCCTTGATTGTTTTCAGAGTTTCTCTCAAATATTGAACGTTGATTTTTTTATCTGTAAAGTTTTCCCCATAATAATTTTCGTAGTCTTGTTCAAAGAGTTGGTCAATTAGAGCAACAGCATCATTAGCATTCCCTTGGTCTAAAGTTTGTTCGACGAGCGACCTGCTAATTTCTGAGGGAAAGAGATTTGGGATATCTGCGGGTAAGGGATTTTCTGCGATCGGAGGGGGAGTGGGAGTTGGTGCGGGAATTGGCGCTGGTGCGGGGGCTGGAATTGTTGTGGGGGCTGGAGTTGGTGCAGGAATTGGATTTGGTGCGGGAATTGGTGCGGGCGCTGGAGTAATACTCGGTGAATCTTGAACTGGCGCTGTATTTATTGTAGCTATTCTCTCCCAAACATCAGAAAGATTGAAATCAAATGGTTCAGAATTAGCAATCGGTAAACTAGGAGTTTGATCGATTATTTTCGGCGGCGTTTCTGCGACTGAAACAGTTAAATTATCAGCAGATGTCTGTGTAGAAATCAGGTTATTTGCTTCGGCTCCGGCAATGGTGTTAACTGACGGGGTGTAAGGAAGTTCTAGGGAGATAATTGTTTCGTTGTTACGCTCCCAATCTAATTGGGTATTTCCAGTTTCAGCATTTTGGCCGATCGAGGTTTTAGCTCCCAATAAATCGCCAATTAAAAAAGCTAACTCCTGTTGGGGATTTTGGCTTGGGCTGACAGCAGGCGCGGGTACGATCGCACTTGCAGGCGCTGGTACGATCGCACTTGCAGGCGCGGGTACGATCGCACTTGCAGGTGCTGGCTGAATCTGAGTTACAGGCTGGGTTACAGAGGCAAGAGGAGCTGCGGGCGCGGGATTTGGTGCGTTTGAAGGTTGAGTGGCGATCGCAGGTTGAGTGGCGAGGGAGGAGAGGATTTGGGAAACAGAGGGAAGGGTAGGTGTTGAAGCGATGCGGGCAGCAGCGTTTGGGGTTGTGGGTGTTGAGGGTTGTGTGGGGCGCGCGCGGGGTGGCAGTACGAATAAACCGGGCAATTCAGGTAGTCGGAAGTTGATGGGAAAACCAGGTATGGGATCGGGTGTTGCCGAAGGTGCGATCGAAGTTTGGGGAATTGGGGCTGGTGCGATAAATATTTGGGGAATTGGGAAAGGTGCGATCGAGCTTTCGGGTGTTGCCGAAGGTGCGATCGAGCTTTCGGGAGGTGGGGAAGGTGCGACGGGTAAACGCGGTGGGAGTTGCGGTGAGGGCGTGCGTGCGGTTGATGGGTTGGATATGGGGACGATCGCGATCGTACCGATAGCACTACTTGCAGGCGCTGGAGTCGGTACGATCGTACTTGTCGCACTACTTGCCGGTGCCGGCGCTGGAGTTGGTGCGGGCGCTGGAGTGGCTGTCGGTACTGGCGTCACACTTGTTACAGATGTCGGCGGTGGAGTGGCACTTGTTACAGGTGGAGTCGGTGCGGGCGCTGGAGTTGGTGCCGGCGATGGAGTTGGTGCGGGCGCTGGAGTTGGTGCGGGCGCTGGAGTTGGTGCGGGCGCTGGAGTTGGTGCGGGCGCTGGAGTTGGTGCGGGCGCTGGAG
>NZ_JAUBRI010000011.1:0-84889 GCF_036701795.1 Microcoleus sp. N9_A1 | reverse complement strand
TTGGTGCGGGAGTGGCACTTGTTACAGGTGCGGGAGTTGGTGCGGGTGCGGGTGCGGGAGTTGGTGCGGGTGCGGGAGTTGGTGCGGGCGCTGGAGTTGGTGCGGGTGCGGGAGTTGGTGCGGGTGCGGGAGTTGGTGCGGGCGCTGGAGTTGGTGCCGGCGCTGGAGTTGGTGCCGGCGATGGCTTGGGATCTGGAACAGATATAATTCCAATCCGCTCTACATCCTGTTTGTATGTATAAAGATAACTATTAGTAGGAGAAATCATTGACTCCGCTGTCGCATTTCCCCTGCTAATAGCAGCAGCAGTTCCATTAATTGCTGAATTACCAACAATAAAAGGTGTCAGTCCATTACCGCCGTGACGGATCAGAATTGTACCACCGATATCGCCAGCACCTCCCGCAGTAGAAATGCTAGCAGTAACGCCATTTCTATCTAAAAAAGAGTTGACAGCCCGAAAAAACTTTTCAGTCCAAACATAGACATTTCCACCTTTCCCATTACCAGTGCTCTGAGCATTAATTTGATTCAGAGTAATATTGCCACCAGCATTCAAAGTGACATTGCCGCCATCACTAGCCGAACTTGAATTCAGATTATCGGCTTGAATTTCTCCTTTATCGCTTGTGAGTGTAATTCCCGCCGCTGAAGTGATATTTTGGGCAGTAATATTATTTGTTGCCCTGATATTTAGAGCAGCAGGAGTCTTAGGGATGTCGTCTTGAATATTGACGCTGTTGAGCGGAGTGATATTGCCAACAGCACCGTTAAACTGAACAATTCCCGCCTCTGGCTTCACAGTGAGATTGTATGGCCCGTTAATTGTAGAATTAAAATTAATGCCACCTGTCCCTTTAACGCTTACTAAGACATCCCCTGTCAGAGAAATCGCACCATTGAAGTTAATATCGTTATTTTTGGTAGCGATATTCCCATTATTAATACTGATGTTGTTGCTGGCGCTAAAAGTCAGTGCGCCACCATTTCCGCTGCCAGTTGCAGTAGCATTGACAACGCTTGTGGCTATGCTACCAGCAGGGCTAGCCACAGTAATATTCCCGCCGTTACCATTCGCAGAAGGAGCGAGCAAAGCACCTTGGCTAGTATCAATATTCCCGCCGCTGCTAGTGACGCTAATGCTACCGCTGTTTGCATTGAAACCAGTTACAATGATAGCGATATCCGATGTACTAATATCGCTGGCAGCTTTGACATTGATACTGCCGCCGCTATTACCGCCAAGAGAGTTTAGAATTCCAGCAGTGGTATTAACAACGCCTCCACTCTGGAGAATAATATCTCCACCGTTTAGTTGACCCTGTGCATTAACATTATTTGTGGTAATATTGTCAGCAGCTTGAAATGTAATTATTCCCCCATTTCCTTGCAGGCTTTGGGATAGAACTTCATCGGCAATAGTATTAATGGCTCTACCGGAAGTAAAATTAATATTCCCACCATTGCCAACAGATTTAGTTGTGACAACCCCAGTAGTAATATTGCCTGCTGGTGCATTGAGCGTTATATTACCCCCAAAACCAGTAAGATTGCCAGCCTGTAAAGCTCCTGTGGTGGTTTGAATATTCCCCGTAGTGCTAAGGAAGTTAATATTTCCACCCAGGGGAATTGCTGTTCTTGAAACAACTATTACGTTGCCAGTTAAAATGTCTTTAGCTGCCTCAAATCGAATATTGCCAGCAGAACCGTTTCCATCAATAAAAGCTATAGAATTCAATCCACCTGTTGTGGTATTGATAGTACCATTTAGGCTAGTGAATATAATGTCTCCAGCTCGTCCAGTACCATTATCTACGCGAGTAATTACATCACCTGTAAAAATATTTTGATCTGCGGTAAAAATAATATTGCCAGAATTGCCACCCGTAAAATTCGCAGACCTAATTTCAGAACTCCTAGTATCGATCGAACCTGTTTTACTCGTAAATTGTAGTCTTCCCCCTGTTGCAGTATTTGAAGAACCCGTAGCAGATACAAAAGAATTAAGAATAAGAATATTCCCAGCAGCAGTCAGAGTAATATTCCCGAAAATATTTGTGCCGCCAGTGTTAAGATAACCACTATTCTCAATAGAGCCTCCTTGACTGGTAAGCGTAATATTTCCGCCATTTCCCTCACCTGAACCGGCCGCAATCCCCGTCGTCATAATGTTACCAGCAGCCTGGAGTTGAATCTCTCCGCCGTTACCACTACTTCCTGTTGATTCCAACGACCCAATATTAATTGTACCGTTTTGGCTGGCGATCGTGATCTTTCCCCCACTTGTACCATTAGCAAGTATGGAGATGGCGGAGATGTCACCAGTTGCTTCAAGGGTAACATTACCCGCTAACATTGAGATCGGCGTTAACGACGAGTCTGTTGTAGATAGGTGGCCGACTGTGAGGTTTCCACCCAACGCTTGTAACGTAATTGCTCCTCCTTGTGTCTGAATAGTATCATTGGTATCTACAAATGTGATTCCGCCTGCTGTTGAAGAGATTCTCAGACTACCAGAAGTCAAAGGTAAGGCAACTAAATCCGCTTTACCAGATACCACCCCAGTGATATTGTTAATAGTGATATTTCCTGTTGCTTCTAAAACAACATTGGCATTAGCACCTTGGGCGCTAATTTGCCCCCAGCTAACAGTATTAGCACCAATGTTAGCATCACCAGCTAAAATTTGGCTGTCCGGCTGTAAGCTGGGAATGTCCTGAGCTCCATTCCCTGCTACTTCATCTACAATAGTCAAAGTGGCTGGATCAAGCAACAAAGTGCCAAAACTGCCATTCGATGCCGAAGTATTTACATTACCTCGAAATATTAAAGTTTCCTTGCCAGATACCTCAACAAAGCCGCCGTTACCAGAATTACTGCCGCCGCGAGAACTAATATTACCCAAAAAACCTGTCACTTCATCCGCCCAAACAATGACGCGACCACCATCACCATTTATAATACCATCAGCATTAATGGTTGAATCCTTGCTCACAAATGTCCGCAGCGCATTTGGCACAGTACCTTGACCTTTGTAATCACCGCCAAGCCGTACATTCCCACCGCCATTTATCCCGGAAGCGTTGATATTCGCATTGATTAAACCCACGCGCGAACCCAACACATTTATACTCCCTCCCTTATCCCCAGACACATCAATATTACCAGCAACAATTGCAGTTCCTGGCTCAGTTGGCACTATTGCCCCCGTACCAATCAACTGTACAGTTCCATCATTATTTACTGTCACCCCCGTTGCACTTCCCCCGCCGCCCGCCAACAACTGCGGCAAAGATGCAACTGGTAACACCCAACTTTGAGGCAAACTCCCGGCTACAGATTGCGGCTGAATCTCCAAACTCAACAGATTTCCCGGTTGACTAATTCTGACTAAACTCTCGCCGGGAACCGCCGCAACAATAATATTTCCTCCCGGTGCAGAAAGTTGTCCCGTACTCAAAACCGTGCCGCCCAATAAAGTTAAATTTTGCCCTTCTCCCACGGCCAAGTTGCCTAAATTGACAATTCCTCCCGGCTGTGTATTTGTGAAAGCAAAACTATTAGGATTTCCGACTAATAAAGCATAATTATTATTACCAGCCGCGCTAAACCAGTTATTGCCAAAACCGAGGCCCGTCGCAGTAGTCGCGGTGAAAGCAGCAGGCACGTTCAAACTAGAATTTGCACCGAAAACAATCCCCGCCGGATTCATTAAAAATAAATTAGAATTGCCGCCCGTTATTTGAATTAATCCGTTAATTAACGAAGCATCGCCGCCGACAACTCGCCCTAAAATATTGCGGATATTGGGATTTGATATAAAATTAGCAGTTTGTCCTTGAGTTAAACCAAATTGCTGGAAACTGTGAAATAGATTTGCACCGTCGCCGGATTGTTGGCCGCCATTAATATTGAATTGGTTGCCGCTGGGAGTAATTTGAGTATTCGTGCCGTCGGTTGCGGGGGTGATTTGGGCTGTGGCTGTTTGGGATGGGGTGAAAAGTCCTATTTGCCAAGTTGCTAAGGTCGTGAATGAGAGGAAGGTTAGGAAAAAGCGGGGTTTTTTGTGTGTTGATTTCATGGTTTTGTTAGTAGATGATATCTCGTACACTCTGATAATTGCGAAAGTCCGCCAGCGCCCTCTGACAGTCCCAAAGTCCGTCAATCCGCCAGGGAATGAATTCCCTGGCTAATAGCGAAAGTCCTCTGAAGAGGACTGTAGAAAAAGTTTAATGTCAGTCCACTTCAGTGGACTTTTGCTTTGAGGCAGGGAATTCATTCCCTGCCGGAATTAACGTCACATCCCGCGAGTCCGCCAGGGGTTTCAACCCCTGGCTAATAGCGAAAGTCCTTTGAAGAGGACTGTAGAAAAAAGTTTGATATCAGTCCACTTTAGTGGACTTTTGCTTTGAGGCAGGGAATGAATTCCCTGCCGGAATTAACGTCACAATTCCTGCCGGAATTAACGTCACAGCCCGTTACTATTTCCTGTCTTCCCTCCTTTGCAAATCTCGCAATTGTTTATCAATCTTTTCCGCCATTGGCAAATCTCCCAAAGTTGTATATCCATCTTTTGCCATTCGCAAATATTTCATAGCTTCCAGATTATTTCTCATTGCTGAATGAACTTGTCCCAATCCGTATCTAGCGGCTGTCAACTCCTCAATATCGTCAGTTTTCGCCGTATTAATCACCTTGGAATAGTAGACTTCAGCCTGGGGAACCAGTTGTAGCTTTTCCAGATACAGATCGCCCAAGGCTCGATTAATTGGCGGTGTTTCCCCTCCTGTTTCTTGTAACTTTTCTAAAATGTCTCTTGCTTCTGCAATCAAGCTTGTGTTAAGATAAACGCTAGAAATTGCTAATTTTTTAGCGCTTTCATTCGGTACTTGTTTGTCGATCGCCCCAACCGCATCCTTAACGGCCTCAACTTGCTTCTCATCCAGCAAGCTAAACTCGATATCTCCCTCTCCGACAGCATTCTCTGAAGAAACGCCCGTATTCGCCTCGACAATCAATCTGTACTTAACACCCGGTTTCAGCGCCGGTTCCCCCGGATAGACAGCCTCAGTACCGCTAACAGTCATTTCCCAGTTTAATTTCGCTCCATTTTCCCGGAGGCTCAACTTATAGCTAGTAGCGCCAGCAACCGGATTCCACCGCAAAATTGGCTTGCTGTCAAGCAATTTCGTGCGCCTCGGACTGATTATATAAGGAATTGGCGCGCTATTCCAGGTAATTTTATCATCGCCGCGATCGGGACATCTAATTAAGCTTTCGCTACAATCAGATTTTTTGTTGGCTAACAAACAGCTATTTAATTGATTTTCAGAAGGTGCGATCGACTTAATTCCCAAATCAGCACATTGGATCGTAACTTGTCCGTTTTGTGCTGTTCGCAATTTGTCTCCCGGATAAATCGGCGTACCGCTGGTAGGGCGAACAATTAGGCCGTTTTGGCGCTCGATCGCAACTTCCCCGCTAGTATGGATAATTAGTCCGTTGGATATTCGGTTGCTGGCTGCTAGTGCGGTAGTTGCGATCGAACTTAAACCGATAATAATTGCCATCCTGGTTTTCATTTGATATTTCCTTTTGCTTGTAAACGTTGGTGGGCAATTTCCATACATTCATCTTGTTTCGGCACGCGGTAATTAGAATATTTAAGCGCCTGATTCCAAGCTTCTAAGGCTGCTTGCGGCTTACCTTTGATTTCGAGAACCTGTGCTAAAAGACATTGAGCTTCTGGGCTGTCGCCTCTGAATCCTATTGCTATTCTCAAATCTGCTTCAGCAGCGTCATATCGCTTTTGTGTCAACCGCACCCAGCCGCGATTTTTAAAACAAGCGGCTTTTACTCCGTCGTATTCAGTATTTTCTAAACAAGCGGCGACAAACTTTAAAGCTTCTTGAGGTTGATTGTCGATAATGAGCGATCGAGATATTTGAGCATTCGCCTCAGCAGAACCCCGCCGCGCGGCCTCCTTCATTGCTTTTTCGGCGTATTCTTTTTCATTCAATCTCTCGTACAAATCGGCTAAATTATAGTAAGAACCAGCATAATTTAGATTGAATAAATTTGCTAATTGGTAGCATTTTTCGGCAATAAATAGTTGACCATTTTTGTGATTTATTCTACCAATTTCATTGGCAACACGGGCTAAGATCGGGCCCATTAATATATAGCCGATCGCCAAAACAGCTAAACTAATGCTTGTACGCTGCATAAGTTTAGTTGAAACAGTAAATTGGGGGCGGTTTGGGCGATCGGCCGCACCATCCGCTGCTGAAATCAAAGGTTTAGTTGCGCCTCTTCGCGGTAACGTTAATTCCTCAAAATTTGGATGCTGACATAGCACCGGAATCCCGCTAGCGCCCGGAAATTGAGATTCCCAGTGCAGCAAATCATCCTTAGCTTTTCGCATTGCCAAAAACAAAGGTTCTCCATCCGCCAGATATCCGAACAAAGACTTCACAAAATCGTGAGCAATTTGGTCGGGAATTGGTGCGCGCATTACAATTATTGACGGCAAAGGATAATTCTGGGCCACCAAATCCGCTGCTAATCCCAAACTCGAACAAGAATTAAAGATTAGCAATTGCAACCCTTTAAAACTCGCTCGCTTTACACCTATTTTTAAATCATTTACTGTAACAGTATTGTTGGCAGCATTTTGATTTATGTGCAGCCGTCCGTTAGTAGCATTATTGTCGCTATCGCCGTGTCCTGCAAAAAAGAAAATTTGCCAGCCTTTTTCATCAAACAGTTGTTCGTTAAACTCTTCCGGCGTCGGGTTATCTAAAAATTCTAATTGGCAGCGATCGCCCAAACTTTGTGCGATACTTTTAGTATCTTTTTTAACATCTATGCCTTTACTATTACCTAAAACGCATAAAATTCTGCCCCTAGAAGGTAGATATATTCCTGCTTGAGTTTCCTGCTGATGTGGTATTGTATACTCTGACGGACTGCGGATGATTTCACTGTTGCGGTACACTTCCCGAAAGTTCCACACATCCCAAGGCAACTCGCAAATCTCAGAATTATCGCACTCTAGAAATATTTGAATGTATTCAGATGTATTGCCGATTTGCGTCCTGAGATTTACCTCAATTTTTCGGTAAAATTCGTCAGCATTCAGCCATTTTTGCATTTCTTCTTTCAACCCTTCATAGATAGCGCGAGGATTGTTTTCCGAAACATAAGCTGTGCTTGTAGGCTTGATTTTTATCCGAGAATTGCTTCTGCTAGATTGGAACCCGGAACAACAAACTTTCCATCTTCTTTGCAGTACCTCAAGGTCTGGTACTGGTGGCAAGCTTCCTTTGAATTGAATATTGATAGGTCTTGCTTGGTTTTTCAACTTTGCCGTGACGTGAGGAAAGCCTTCTTGAAGAGTTCCAGACCCTAAAGCCAATATGACAGTCCAAGTCATAAATTTGCTGCGGTAAGAGTAATTAGAGAATCATACCATAAAAGTTTCTGTTATGCTCAAATCGTCGATCGCCAGTCGAATACCAAAACATTCTCCGGGTTCTACGTAAAATTCCAGTGAAATGCACTGATGTTGAACAGTAGATTCAAGTTCCTGTAAAATTTCTCCAGCATCAGATATTAGCGACAGTTTAAGGTGACGCGGCAAATAACGATCGCCAATCGCCGGATGCAATTGCACGTGAACTCTGAGAGTGCGATCGTCATCTTCGGCAATCGCTACCAACAAAGCAATAATTGTTGAACCCAAACGCATTCCCAAATCAATCAACTTTCCCCGCGTGACATCAGCTTCGGGAAACCTATTGATATTACTTCTAAGCCCGTGCGAAACGGATTCTGTACCGGAATTTCCACCTCCTCTAAATACAAAACTTGGGTTATCGTCAGGAAAAATCAGGTCTTCTAAATTTTGTTTACCTTGCTCGATTTTCTGCCAACCTGTTTCTGCAACATTCTGCAACCAATTGCCTAAATTAGATTTGACCGGATTTTCAATTTCAGTCGGTTCAGTCTCCGGTTGCGGATCGAATATCGATTCAACAGACAGCCAATCCGATGTAAATATATTCTCCAACCACTGACGCAGATCGACTTGAGATTCATGTATTTGTTCCAGATGAATCAAAAATTCATCCAGGGAATGCAAATCGCTCAATACTAACTCACCCGTTGTCGCAGTCGGAGAAAAGCCCAGCAATCTTGCTTCTTTTTCTTCTTCATCAATTTCGACCGCAATATAACCGATGCGTTCATCCCTAGCTTCAGTGGGAACGCGACACATTTCCGGCAAATCTGCCGCAGAATTTTCATTGTCATTTTGTACGTTGTGATGAACTTTTCTAATTGGGATGCACTCAATTTTACCCAATCCTTTGATATACAAATCTGCGACATTTTCAAACAAGCGAATCACTGGATTCCAGCTATCGCATTGACTCAAGTCAGTTTCAATATCTAACAATTTTAAATAATCGCCAACTACCAACACTGCCAAAGTGTTGATATAAATTTGTTCCACCTTTTGCGGATGATTGTGTTCGGAAGCAAATTGCGATGCTAGACGAATTGCCTTTTGGGTAATTGGCATTGGTAATGATTGGATTCCGGTACTATTGTTTTTCATTTGCCTAGTTGAACTCCCTGTATGATTAATAGCCATGATGTTTGCCAAATTTTTCCAACAAACGAGGACGACATTTGTTTTTCCAAAACCCGTAGATTGTCTGATAAGCGCAGCCATATTCTGCGGTCATTTGCGTAATATTTTTACCAGACAACAAATTTCTCAAGATAACTTGACAAGTTAGATCCTTCCGTCCTCGAATGTGTGCGTTTAATATGCCATCAGGATTAGTCTCGATCCAGTTTTTAACGGTTTCAAAGTATTGGATACATTCAATAATATGACTGTCATCCTCAGCGGGTATCTCTTCGATTCTATCTCTCCGCGTTCCGTCTTCTGAAAATTGTTCTCGATCGCATCTCCTGCTATTTTCTCTATCTACCCTCACAACCCAATTTTGCAGCCGTCGCTTGAAATAATAATTGAACCAAGTCATCGGGTTACTGCGAGTAGGATCGTACTGACGGCCCGTGCGGGATTCGCACAAATTGCTACAGAAAAACACCCACTGTTCTGCTAGAGCATCTTCATAGTAAGGTACTTTTTCCTTCCAGATCAGACCGGAGTTTGTCATTTTAGTAACAAGCTGACTCAATAAACGTTTCTGCTTCCAAGGGTTCGATGTTTCCTGGCGAATTTGGGTGACAAGGATGTCGAGCTCTTGATATAGAATTTGTCGATCGCATGGGTGGTCTTCCCCCTGGGAGGGGTTGTACTCATCATTCATAGTTCAGTGCGGCCGCAACTTTGTTCCTACATTTACTTATCAGGGTTAGCTGGGAAATTTTATGTGAAATTCTGAAAGTTTTTTGCGGCAGATGGTTGAAAGTCCTGCTGTGCGGTGGATTTGGCTGTAAAATTGGATGTAAATTTTTGTTAAGACTAGCGCATCGGAACTAAAGAAACCGGGTTTTTCAAGAACAGGCTCTCCGGCCTGTTCCACAAAAATGCAATTAATTTTTTGTGGGGTGGGCTCGCGAACAGGCTCTCCGGCCTGTTCCACAAAAATGCAATTAATTTTTTGTGGGCCGTTTCTCCTAGCCCGCCTATGAAAGCCTTATTCACGCATCAAAATCAAAGAAACCGGGTTTTTGGGGTTTTTGCCATTTGTAACGAGTATTATCCGAAAAAACCCGGTTTCTGACCACCCGTGCGTAAGTTCGATCGCCCCCAAAACCCGAAAACACGGATTATTCCGTACTTTCACCCAGTGTTTGCAAAACTTTACCAAAAAAATTGAGAGTTTTGCATAAAAACACTGAGTTCACCCTGATAGATAAATAGGAAGAACAAACAGGCCTGACGGGGCGATCGCCCTTAAATCCCGAAAACACGGATTATTCCGTACTTCCACCCAGTGTTTGCAAAACTTTACCAAAAAACTTGAGAGTTTTGCATAAAACCACTGAGTTCACCCTGATAGATAAATAGGAAGAACAAACAGGCTTTAGGGGCGATCGATTGGTATCAACTTAAGTCTGAAAACCTTGAAAACTCTGGTTTATAGCCGAGTCTAGATCCCCCTAAATCCCCCTTAAGAAGGGGGACTTTGACTGCACTCTTGTCCCCCCCCTTCTTAAGGGGGGGCTGGGGGGATCGATGTTTCAAGTAAGATCGATCGCCCTTAAATCCCGAAAACACCAGTTATTCCGTACTTCCACGCAGTGTTTGCAAAACTTTACCAAAAAAACTTGAGATTTTTGCATAAAAACACTGAGTTCACCCTGATAAATAAACAGAAGGGAAATTACGAAGCTAATCGCGCTTGTTGAGATTTATTCAAAAGTCGCATCGCCCGTAACTTCCCGATCGCAATCCGAACCAAATTCCCAAGGGATATTGGAAAGGGGTTGTTCCGATGTTGGTTTAGTCTATTTCCACGGTTGCATTTATTGAGTTGATTTGAGTCAGTAATTGCGACAACAGAGTTGAAGTGCGATCGCATTTCGCGAGACTTCAGTTTGGGTAAATGACGGATCTACGGCAGTTCGAGAGTGCATAAGTGCATAAGTGCGATCGGGCTTGTCGATAGAGTCGCTTTGTCAATTTTCAGAACACATTGTATCTACCACGCGAGGACAATTATCATGGCTACTTCTAAAGAATTTGATTTCGATAAAGTCTACGATCAACTGGTTGAAGATGGGGGTAAATCTCATCTTCTGTATGTTAACGGAATTCGTACTCTTGAGGATGAATTCAAACGTGATCTGAATTTACTTGACGCACAATGGAAAATTCGCAACAATAAATGGGAAAACGGCGCATCAGGTTTCCGAGGTTCAATTGAACTAGATGACAGATACTTAAATACTTCTGGCGGAAAAGATTTTGTAGATCTGCTTTCTTTTGCAACAGATTTTCTTTTTGACTTAGCTATGGAAAGTATTAGTTGGAAAGACACTTTCAGCAAGTCTAGTGAATACAAAAATGCCCAAAATTCTGGATTCGATTTGGGTGATTTTTTTGGTTCAGCACTTGATAATTTCAAAAGTGCTTTTGATTTATTCAGCGAATTCAAAGATTCCTATGAATTAGCTGAAAGCTTTGTCAATGTTTTTGCTAGTGGCGGAAGTGCTGTTGACCTTTTCAAAGATGATGATTTCACAGCTAAAGCAATAACTTTTTTGCAAAAATTTCTTCCAATGCCACTTGATACAGCAATTAACAGTTTGTTAGATAATCTTAACCCCGACTTAAAAGAAGCTCTTAAACAATTCTGGTATGCAGATATTGCACCCAGTCAAGATGTAAATAGCTTGTGGGTTCAAGAAGCAGGTAGCTGGCTGATAACGCCCAACAATTCTCTAATTCTCGTCGGTCATTCTCAAGGCAATTTTTTCCTGGAAGATGGATTGAAAGAAATGGGAGGAGCTGCAAACGCCGATCGAATTAGAGTCCTAGCAATGGGTTCGCCAAGTAGCTATCTAAATGCTGGCGGTCTCAATCTATACAAAGGGCTAAATGTTTCTAACAACAATCTGAAAAACAATGATCCAGTAACATGGCTTCAACTAGATCAACAAAACCCATTTGTCTGGGACAAACTAACTAAGATTTTAAATCTGGGAGTGGGAGTGGTCAGTCCTGGTTTAGCAGAACACGAGTTTAACGTATACCTGGATAAACACAAAGATGTTGTTGATGATTATTTGAAAAATGTTTTCTATGAACTACACCCCAAAGGATTCTATTTCCCCAAAGGAACAGTCTCTACAGGTTCAACAACTGATGATGATTGGGTTCAAGGAGATGGCAACATTCAGAGTGGCTTACGCAACGATGTCTTGCAAGGTGGAGTTGGAAATGACAATTTAAGTGGTGACTCTGGCTTTGACTTTTTAGATGGCGGTGGAGGAACTGATACTGCTAATTATTCCAGCAGTCCAATTGGAATTAAAGTTCGCGCAGACAAAGTTGGCAATTCTGATGTTTACAAAGTTGAAGATGGCTTTGTTGTCAAAGGCGAGAAAACCATCGATACTCTCGGAAATATCGAAATCATTAGCGGTTCCTCCTCTCCTGATACAATGACTGGCGGCGACTACAGCGATATCTTCTACGGTCAAGGCGGAAACGATCTTTTTTGGGGACAAAAAGGAGACGACCAATTCTACGGTGGCACTGATAATGACACAGCTTACGGCGGCGATGACAATGACGACCTCCGAGGTGATGAAGGCAGCGACGATTTAAGAGGAGAAAACGGCAACGACACCCTTTACGGCGGTCAAGATAACGACTTCCTCTATGGCGGCGATGGTGAAGACGAACTTCGCGGCGAACAAGGTGCCGATGAACTCCGAGGAGAAAACGGCAACGACTTTCTCTACGGTGGTACCGAAAATGATTCGTTGTATGGTGGCGATGGTGAAGACGAATTGCGCGGCGAACAAGGCGATGATGTTTTGAGAGGAGAGGTTGGAAACGACACTTTATACGGTGGCGAAGACCAAGACCAACTTTACGGTGGATTAAATGCCGACATCCTCTACGGAGAAGCTGGCAGCGACCAACTTTTTGGTGAAGATGGCGACGACATCCTAGACGGCGGCAGCGACAACGATATCCTCATCGGAGGCAGCGGCGATGACAAACTCTACGGCCGCGCAGACAACGACATCATCCAAGGCAACCAAGGCGAAGATTACGCCGAAGGTGGCAGCGGCCGCGACTTCATCCAAGGCAACGAAGGCAACGACATCCTCTACGGACAAGATGGCAGCGACACCGTAGAAGGCAACGCCAACGACGACTTCATCGACGGCGGTAACGGCCAAGACTTGCTTTTCGGCAATACCGGAGATGACAGAATTTACGGACAAGGTGGCAACGATGTCATCCAAGGCAACGAAAACAATGACTGGCTAGAAGGTGGCGACGGCCAAGACATCATTGATGGCGGTGCCGACGACGATGATATTTACGGACAAGCTGGCGAAGACAATCTTTTCGGCAGTCAAGGTCAAGACTACATCGATGGTGGTGACGGCAAAGATACCCTGTTTGGTGGCTTCGATGACGACGTACTTTTAGGCCAAGCCGACGATGACACTCTCAACGGCAACGCCGGAAATGACGAATTATTTGGCGGTACTGGCAATGACTCGTTAATCGGAGAAATCGGCGACGATTTAATTGACGGCGGCGAAGGAATTGACCTCGTTAATTACATCAATTCTCCCAGCGGCGTTATCGTTAATATTGACGAAAATAGCGACTACGACAACAACATCAACCAACGTTTCAAAGAATTCGTTACCGATGTCAATCCCAGCGAATATTACACCGAACTCGAACGAGATTTTGAAATTGCTGCCGGTACAGGTAAAGATGGTTTTGGCACTACCGATGCTTTGATAAATTTAGAAGATATCATCGGTACTCGCTTTGAAGACATCTTAATTGGCAACGAAAAAGATAACCGAATTTGGGCATTAGAAGGCAACGATTTATTAATTGGTAATGCCGGTAATGACTCATTTTACGGCGGAGAAGGCATCGATATTCTCAGCTACCGCCGCGACCCCAACGGCGTTACTGTCAACTTACAAACAGGCGATGCTACTGACGGCTGGGGAGACCAAGACAAGATTGCTGGCATTGAAAACGTCGCCGGTTCTCGCCATGACGATAATATTACCGGCGACGATACCGTTAACGTTATCACTGGCGATGCTGGAGACGATCGCATTGACGGACTCGGCGGCGACGACAAACTCTACGGCGAATTCGGCAACGACCTAATCTACGGCGGCGAAGGCGGCGACAGCATCTACGGCAACCAAGACGAAGACACCCTTTACGGCGAAGCAGGCCGAGACTACATCCGAGGTGGCGATGCCGACGACTTAATCTACGCCGGTAGCGATGACGACACCGTGGCAGGAGACGCGGGTTACGGCAACGACACGATTTTCGGCGAAACAGGCAACGACTTACTCTACGGTGGCGCTGGCGACGACTTTGTGTACGGCGGCGAAGACAAAGACACCATCTACGGCGAAGGCGAAAACGACAAACTCTACGGAGAAGGAGACACCGACCTCATATACGGCGGCACCGGCGACGACGAACTCTCCGGCGGCGACGATGCCGACACCCTCATCGGCGAAGCCGGCAACGACACCCTCGCAGGCGATGCAGGCGACGACACCCTCGATGCCGGAACTGGCAACGACTATCTCTACGGCGGCACCGGCAAAGACACCCTGAATGCAGGCGAAGGCAACGACAACCTTTACGGCGGCGACGATGCCGACATCCTCCTCGGCAAAGAAGGCGACGACAACCTCTACGGCGAAGAGGGCGACGACACCCTCGATGCAGCCGAAGGCAACGACAGTCTCTACGGCGGCGACGGCAAAGATATTCTTGATGCCGGAGTTGGCAACGACTATCTCTGGGGAGGCCAAGACGACGACACGCTATACGCCCAAGCTGGCGACGACAACCTATTTGGGGAAGGCGGCAACGACTTTCTCGATGCAGGCGAAGGCAACGACAGCCTCTACGGCGGCGACGGCAAAGACATTCTCGATGCCGGAATCGGCGACGACTTCCTCTGGGGAGGTCAAGACGACGACACTTTATTAGCCGAAGCCGGCGACGACTACCTGTTTGGCGAAGCGGGCGACGACTTCCTCTACGCAGCCGAAGGCAACGATTCCCTTGACGGCGATAGTGGCAAAGACTTTCTGAATGCTGGCGCAGGCAACGACTACCTCTGGGGCGGTCAAGACGATGACACTTTATTAGCCGAAGCTGGCGACGACTACCTGTTTGGCGAAGCGGGCAACGACTCACTCAACGCAGCAGAAGGCAACGACAGTCTCTACGGCGACAGTGGCAAAGACATTCTCGATGCCGGAAGCGGCAACGACTATCTGTGGGGCGGTCAAGATGACGACACCTTATTAGCCCAAACTGGCGACGACTACCTCTACGGCGAAAACGGCAACGACTCACTCTTAGCTGGCGACGGCAACGATTCCCTCTACGGCGGCGACAACCGAGATACCCTGTTCGGCGAAGCTGGCAGCGATTTATTAGAAGGCGGTTCCGGCGATGACGAACTCTTAGCGGGCAACGGCAACGATACCCTGCTGGGTCAAGGTGACAGCGACACTCTCTACGGCGGCAGCGGCGATGACATTCTCGAAGGCAACTCAGGAAAAGACTGGTTGTTTGGCGAACTCGGCAACGATTCCCTCGACGGCGGTACGGAAAATGACACCCTCGAAGGCGGCGACGGTAACGACTTGCTGGACGGTGGTGATAATAATGACAGTCTGTTCGGACAAGTCGGTGATGATACGGTAATCGGCAACCGCGGCGATGACATTGTTGACGGCGGTTCCGGCAACGATTTGCTTCAAGGCAACCAAGGGCGCGATCGAATTTACGGTCAAGCCGGCCTCGATACCCTGTTCGGCGGCGGCGATAGCGACACTCTCTGGGGAGGAGACGACGCTGACATTTTGCAGGGAGAATCGGGTACAGATACCCTGTTCGGCGGTAGCGGCGACGACTCCCTCGACGGCGGCGAAGATAATGACAGCCTGTTGGGAGAAGCCGGCAATGATATTCTCGCAGGCGGCAGCGGCGACGACATCCTGGACGGCGGCACCGAAAACGATACTCTCTCCGGCAACGACGGGCGTGACAATTTATACGGCCGCCAAGGCAACGACTTCTTAGAAGGCAATGCCGATGACGATCGACTCTGGGGCGGAGATAACGACGATACGCTGTTGGGACAAACCGGAGACGACCAACTGTGGGGCGAATCCGGCAACGACAGCCTCGATGGTGGCGATGGGGCCGATCGACTTTTCGGTCAAGTCGGCAAAGATACCCTCTCCGGTAACAATGGCGACGACTACTTAGAAGGTGGCGCTGACGACGATAGCATGAGTGGAGGTGCAGGGCGCGATCGAATTTACGGAAACGACGGCAACGACTTCGCCGACGGCAACAGCGGCGACGACTACATCGACGGCGGCGCGAACAACGATACTTTAGCAGGAGGAGAAGGGGACGATCGCATCTTCGGTCAATCCGGCAACGACAGCCTCGAAGGCAACGACGACAACGACTTCATCGATGGCGGTACCGGCAGCGACAACATTTGGGGCAACGACGGCGACGACGAACTCTACGGTCGCGAAGACCGAGATGCGATCGACGGCGGCCGCGGCAACGACCAAATCTACGGCGGAGACGCAGCCGACACCCTCCTCGGACAAACCGGAGACGACAACATAGACGGCGGTTCCGGCGCAGACTCAATTCTCGGCGGCGACGGCAACGATAACATCTGGGCGCAAGCAGGCGACGACTTCATCAAAGGCGGCGCGGGCAACGACAACATTTGGGGTAACGAAGACGACGACACCATTCTCGGAGAAGCAGGGCAAGACAAAATCGACGGCGGTTCCGGCTACGACAGCATCGACGGCGGCGCTGGCAATGACGAACTATTCGGCGGTACCGGCAACGACCAATTATTAGGAGGTGCCGGCAACGACAAAATTGACGGCAGCATCGACGACGACAAACTGTTCGGCGGGGCCGGCAACGACTTGATGTTTGGCAGTCAAGGGCAAGACACGATGTTAGGCGAAGTTGGCGAAGACACCCTCTACGGCGGCGACGAAACTGACTTGATGGACGGCGGCGCGAGTAACGACTTGGTTGTCGGCGACTCCGGCGACGACACTCTCACCGGCGATTCCGGCGACGACACCCTCGTCGGCAGCAGCGGCAACGACTGGATGGGCGGAGGCAACGGCGACGACTTGATGTTCGGCGAATGCGACGACGACACGATGCTGGGAGGCGCGGGTAAAGACACTCTCGACGGCGGTTGCGGCAACGACTTGCTAACCGGGGAAGCCGGCAGCGACTACCTGTTGGGCAACGAAGGCGACGACAGCCTAGACGGCGGCAGCAGCAACGATACCCTCGACGGCGGTAACGGCAACGACTTCTTAAACGGTGGCAGCGGCAACGACAGCCTCAACGGCAACGACGGCGATGACAGCGTTTACGGCGGCGAAGGCAACAACGTGCTCAAGGGCGGCAACGGTCAAGATTCGCTGATTGGAGGCAGCAGTTCCGACATATTTGTACTGTCGCCAAGTTCGGGACTCGATAACATTTTCTACTTCCAGACCGATCGCGATTACTTAGGACTCGCACAAGACCTCACTTTTGACCAATTGCAAATCGTTCAAGGCGGCGATAATTATACTAACGATGCCTTGATCAGCATCGCAGGCACCGGCGAACATTTAGCTTGGTTGAAAGATACTCAATTTAGTGCGATCGACAGTTCTCGGTTTATTTCCATCACCCCCGGAGCCCCGCTGCCTGGAGTTTTCAATACTCCCCCGACGATCGATGATTTAACCGGGGAACCTGTTGAGAGTGACGATGTTCTAAGTGCGATCGACAGCGGTTCTAGCACTAGCTTATCCAGCGCTACTCCTGCATCTACCAGCCTGCCCCAAAGCACGACTACTGCACCGATTAGTCTGTCAACCAGCACAACTGCTGCACCAGCAAGTTTGATTCTGCAACCATTAACAACAGGTACTAATCCAGCAACAGCAACTGCACCAATTAGTCAGCCAAACAGCACAACTGCTGCACCAGCAACTATCACCTTGGAACCATTAACAACAGCGACTGATCCAGCTAGTTTGACAGTAACTTCTGCCAATACTATCCCCGACGATATCTTGCTGAATGGCGGTGCAATTCCCACCATGATGACCTTTAGCGAAACCGACGATGACATCCTGATCTACGACACTAACAGCTTGTTGACTTCTCTAACCAGCGCTCAAATTCAGCCAATTATGCCTTTAAGCGGCACGATCGCTAGTAGTTCAATTTCCCCAATTGCCAATACTTTTGGCAACGACAGCAGCCTCTTAATTACTCCGGCTGCAAGTCCCGGCAACCCGCTAGCAAATAGCGGTTTGACAGGAATTTCTAGCTTGTAGTAATTGTAGGTTTGGTTGAGGGCGATCGAATAAAAACCCGGTTTCTTAAAGAAGCCGGGTTTTTTGCAGTTTTTAAGGTCAAAAGTAAAAAACTGACACTACGAACCTTTCTTCATTTTCATCGTTGTTTTGTATCTAGAAAATTCATTAAAACATTGGCATCCTCAGAGCAATTGTAGGGCGACCAGACAGGATACTCTTGGTTTGCGGCGGAACTAGCAGGCTTTATGCCTTTGTTTCTAGTATGCCAGCAATTTCAATCATTAATTTTCGGCGATCTGGCTTCATATAATCAAGATTTGCTGACCAGTTCAAAATATGTATGATTTCTGCTGATTTACTGGGAGCAAATTGATTATTTGTTACCACTCTTCTTAGTGCCAATAAAGCACTGTATTGAGTGTAGGGCATCTCCATAATACCAACTGCTCTAGAAACTAACAAATTTATATAATCAGTTGATGTGTTCCACTCAACGTGCTGGTAAGCAGACAAACGCTCTCCCCCCTTGTTGCTATTTAATCTTTCATGAACAGGAAAATTTATAATTTTAGGAATTAAAGTCCACATTGTTGAGGAAATTTCGTGCAGTAATTTTGTGCGGTTACGTCCAAATGGCATTTCATCTCTAACCCTATCGTAATAGCCACCCAATTGATCTATCCGCTTCAATGCTTCCGTTGAATCTATATCGTTCGCAGCATCAACTAAAGCTATGGCCTCTCGATAGCGTCCCTCAAGCTGCTGCTGCGTTTCCTGAGATGTTAGATTTATAGCACCAATATCTGATATTTTTTCTTCGTATTTTTCTGATGCTTCTTGAACACCGTATTTTAGTTTAATTCTCAGTAGATTAGTCTCAATTTCCTCAATGCCTTGTTCACGCAACCAATTTAAAGAACCTTGCACTTGCGGAACTTGATAAAGAATCCAAGGAAGTAAAATAGGAATACAAAAAAGAAAGAGAAGAACTAAAGTTACCGATGTAACCTTTAATTCAACTGACAAACTCCAAATATTGCTGTTAAGTTTATCCGATTTAACGCAAATACTGAGTACGCTTAATATGATTAAGATAATGATAGTAATCGAGTATTTTTTTCTCAAAGAAGAGGAAAGAGCTGAATTGATATTCAATCGCTCATCTTGATTAATTTTTCGAGGATAATTTCTATTCATACAAGACCCCACCACACTTTGCACTATACGATCAACCATAGCTATAAAACTAGGCTGATAATCGCAATTCATAGATGATTTTTCGTATCCACAAACAATCTTGTGGGAACTTCATACTGCGGAATTTACAAGTGAGCTTTCGACTGCACCCCCACCGATAAACTAACCGCATAACTTATAATTGTCCCGCAGCTACAGTAGAATACTCTTTCCGATCGACTGATCCGGAACATCTGCAATTTAACTCTGAACAGTCTGAACACCTTCTGCTCTGACTTAATTCAAAAAATAAACCACCCCGATCGCCCTGTTGGTGAGAAAAAGTAACAGGATATGGTAAACTTACGTAAATTACCTCGATCGATTTAAGCTTTGAGATTTGAGATTTGAGATTTTGGAATTAACCTCACCGATCGCCAAATCCTCACATAATTTTATCAAAAATTACCTCCCATAGCACTTATCAGAAAGATGAGGTATGCCTTATGCCCGATGCCCGATGCCCGATGCCCGATGCCCGATGCCCGACAGTACCTCATATGAGAGCTTGAAAGGCTATATCTAGGGCTGTCTCTCGAAAATAATTTCCTCATATAATTGCTCGATCGGCAAACTTAGATTGATACTTTGAAACTCAACCCGTTCGCCCTCCCGATAGCTCAAAATCACCCATTCACCAGCATCATTTTTATGATAAATATCGATCGCCACCTCATCATAACTTGCTAATACATAATCGATAAGATTGGGGTTGCGGCGATACTTTTCAAACTTCTTCCCTCGATCGTAAGCTTCGGTGCTATCCGATAAAACCTCCACAATTAAGCAGGGATAGGTAATATAAAGAGCATTCTCGCGATCGCGCCCGTCACAAGTCACGCTTAGATCGGGATACGTATAGTTGGGTGTATTGAGAATGTTAACCTTTAAATCTGAATTAAAAACACGACAAGGATTTCCCCGCAAGTGCGCTCTGATTAAACTACCAACATTTAATTTAATCGCACTATGATTTTGAGTGCCACCACCCATTGCATAAACCCGACCATCGATCAGTTCGTGTCTTTCTAGCTGCTTTTCTTCCCAACTAAAATACTCTTCCGGTGTAAAGTGCCGATCGTTATCTCGTGCTGCTATCATCACAATACTCCATTAATCAAAAGTTAATAATACCAACTCAAAACTCGATAAAAAGTGACACGCTCTGGTAAACTTACGTAAATTATCTCGATCGATTTGAGATTTAAAATTTTGGAATTAACCTCACCGATCGCCCAATCCTCACATAATCTCGTCAATAATGACAGAACCACCTTCACAAAAATCAACGTTGAGATGATAGTCCTCAATTAACGCGGTTCCCATCAGCGGACGACGCCCCATTGCCAACACAATGACCTCGCGTTCTACCCCATGCCAGATAATTGTTGCCAGATGTAGCCGTGTCATAACGCTAGAATCATCCGCTGCTTGGCACGTTGTGCAACTTCTTCGCGGCTTAAAAGGATTGCCTGCATATATTGACTCCCGATGCTAGGCTTTTCTGTGACTCCTTCTATGATAGCGCACGGACAAGTAGGGCGATCGTTGCAGTTAATTCAATAAATTTGTTTGATTTTCCCAAAAGCAACTCTAACCCATAATATGTAACCGGAAAAACCTATTACTCTTGGGAATAAAAAAGGTAAAACCGATGACTGAATATAAATTAACGCCCGCAAAGTACAGTAGTTGTTTCCCTAAACCGCATTCACTTAGAAAACTATAAAACTAATGATGCAGCATCAACAAAACTGCTAGAACGTTGCAGTCCACACCCAAGGAAAACTCGGTTTCTTTCGTCTGATTGCGTAAATCCTGTACTGAATTAATCACAACTGTAAAATGTTGTTACAAGTAACTTGACAACTGTGACTAAATCTATTTTAACTGACTATAATTGGAAAAAAATCGTTTTGTAGGGGAAATTCCATGCAGAAACTAACTCGAATTTTATTCACTACAGCTTTAACCCTAAGTATCTTGTGTTCTCCCACAGCAGCTTTCGCCAAAGCGAAAATTCAGATAGCCATCCTTTTAGATTCTAGTAATAGCATGGATGGATTGATCGACCAGACGCGCACTCAACTTTGGCAAATTGTGAATTTTTTAACTAAAGTAACCAAAGATGGTGAAGTGCCAGAGTTAGAGGTTGCCCTTTACCATTATGGTAATGACAGCTTACCTTCCTCGGAAGGTTTTGTCAGATTATTAACTGGATTTACTCCTGAATTAGATTTAGTTTCCGAAAAGCTGTTTAGTATCAAAACCAACGGCGGTCAAGAATATGCTGGCTGGGTAATTCGTTCAGCAATGCAAGAATTAAACTGGAGTAAAAATCAAGAAGATTTTCGCGTGATTTTTATTGCGGGTAATGAACCATTCGATCAAGGCCCAATAGTTTGGAATCAATCTGTCAATCTCGCTGTCAAAGGAGATACCCTCGTTAATACAATCTACTGTGGTTCAGCCGAAAGTCAGGAGCGAAGACTTTGGGCATCAGGAGCCGAGTTAGCAAAAGGCAGTAGCTTCAACATCAATCAAAACCAACAAATTGTGGTAATTAAGTCTCCTTACGATGACGAAATTTCTAGTTGGAACACTAAACTAAATCAAACCTACATTCCCTATGGTAGAGAAGGAAGAATAGGACAACAACGTCAAGAAGTTGAAGATAGTAATGCTGGCAGAAATTTGCTTATGCGTGGTGTTTCCAAAGCTTCTGAATACTATGATAATGCTTCTTGGGATTTGCTCGATGCTCTCGAAAACGGAAGAGTTACGCTGGAGTCACTATCAGACGATGCTTTGCCGGAAATTATGCGTGTTATGACTCTAACAGAAAAAAGAGCATATGTAGCTGCCAAGAAAGCCGAAAGAGAGAGCATTAAAAAGACAATCCGCGACTTATCTCAAAAGCGAACCGAATATGTTGAACAACAGCGCCAATCTAGTACCAATAGAGGCGAGAATACTCTAGATAGCGTAATAATTCAAAGTCTCCGCCAACAATTAGCTGCTAAAGGATTTAAGCTTAATTAAAAGAACGCAGACGAAATTTCATCTGCGTTCATCTGTGTTTATCTGCGGTTAAAAAATCAGGAATTATGCAAGTGTCACAATTAGTAAGGCACTCTACTATCCCAACCCCTCGATAATCCGTCGATCGTGAAAGTAGTAGAGCACCCTACAAGTTGATTGTCCTCATGCCCATTGCATAAGTGCTGTTGAAAAAACCGGGTTTTTATTATGGGTTGTTTTCAAGCGCAAGTGATTCTCCGATTAGACTGTAAAGTTCTCTAAGTTGCTCAGAGTCCAAAGCTTTAATTAGTGCCTCTCCAGCTCTTTTGGAATTATGTCGAGGAATCTTTACATATAAAGGGGTATTTAGGCTACTAGATGGAACTTTTTCTGACCAATCTTTCACCAGTTTCCGTCCCAGATCGGTGATTTGGTAATAACCACGTTTATTACCAGATAATTGTTCAATCCATCCCAAGTCTAGCCAGCATTTTTGCCGGAGATATATTGGGCTAGATGTGAGACGCAATACTTGCTTAATCTTGGCTGCATTAATAGGCTGATTATCCGCACAACGTTGAACCAATTTAGAAAAATCATGAAGATATTTTGACGGAATTCCGTGTTCTTCAGCTTGGTCTTCGTTAAGCTCAAACGTCTTTGCATTAGGTGATGCTAATTCTTGAATGATTTTGTCAATATCTGACGGATCGCAACCCAAACCAAATGGTGGTTTAGCCTTGCACAGTTCCTCATAAGTATTGAATGGCTTTCCGCGATCGTCAACAAGCTGATGATAGCCAGAGAATTGCTTCATCAGATCGCACCATGCTTTCAATTGTTGAGCATTGAATGCAGCATCATGTAGGGCTGATTGCAGTTCCAGCCTTACAGCGATCGCCCAGGGGCGCGATCCAGGAGGTGCATTCAGTTCGCCTGCATTGCCGAGAGTTTCTATGTGAGCTTTCAATTGTTCATTGGATAGTTGCTTTGTAGCCATGCCCACACCTGCCTCAATTCTTCAAGTGTCATTGCTGCGCGTCCCTTGCGAAATTGTTTGACAATTTCCCCATTAATGGTTTTGAACTCCATACCATTCTTGGCTGTATAGTGACGGACATAATTTTCAATTTTGTCTCGTATAATATCGCGCTCTTCACTGGGAGTTAAAGTTTCTTTTTTCTCAATTAAATAATCATGACTATCTTTGGCTTCTGGCTCCTGATAAGCATCTAGAAATCGTTTCATTTGCACGGTACTAATTCCACCCAATCCAACCTTTTGCATTGCTGATTGGATTTGAGCAGTCTCAGCATAATCAACTGTTTCCCCATTACTTAAATCAGATGCTCTCGATCGTGTCAAGCTTGAATTTAATGCGATACTACTATTATATCGCCGATCGTTACTTTTGGCATCATTATCCCCAGTACCACCATTATCATTATCACGCTTATTTAATTCTCTTTCTCTAAGAATTGGCTGTTGTTCCGCTATGATATCTTGTACGCATTTAGTAGCCAACTGGTCATCTGGAAGATAAATCAACCCTGTTTTTTTCAAGTCTCCAGCTTCTCGATCAACTCTCGCAGCCCTTGCCCATGATTGTTCGAGCCAAGGCTTACTTCTGATATTAGTTAAACAGGCAACATGGGTAATTGCCGGAACATCAAGTCCTTCATAAGCCATTGCCACTGTTACTAAAGCATCAACTGCCTTTGAATCGCCGTAATTGTAGTGCTTCTTAAATCTTTTAATTGAGGCTTGCGCTTCTTTCGATTCATCACTTGTGGCTTTTAAGGCTTTGACTCCTAACTTTTTCAGCCAATCCAAATATTGATTAGCTGTTGCTATTGATGGTGCGAGTACCAATAGTTTAGATCTGTGGTTCTTTTTTTTATGTGACTTCCAATTATCAACACACTTTGTGAGTAATTGCTCGGCGTATCCGGTACTAAGCGCTGTGCGAAGTGCTATACCCCTATAGTCTCCAGCCTCTGCTAAGCTTTCGACTGAACATTCTTGCCCTTGCTCGTCGATCCATTTAGCCTCCCCATCACCCCATTCAAAATGGAGAGGAACGATCGCACCCTCTCTGAGTGCTTGTCCTCGCGTATATTCAATAACTACGGTATCTTCACTACTAGATAGGGTGGGAGTAAGACCGCTAGGAGTTGCTTTATAGGGCATAAAAGCAATTGGCTTCCGATCTCCACGTTCACCAGTTCCTGTTACCAAGATAACCAATACAGCATTATCTACCAACGGCTGCAACGCTCTATGCCATGCTCCATCTTCCTCAACATGATGAAACTCATCCAGCACTAAAATATAACGCTTGCGTCGAATCTCTTGAGCATGAAGGTCAGGACTTGCTGTAATAGCCTGGTATGTAGCTGCATAGCCAGACATTCCCTTGCATGGATTAGGCTCATTATTATTTGCCATAATTCTATGCTGATGCCCTAGCATATTTTTGAACTGCCAATCTTCAAATTGTTCTTCTGCTTGATTTTGGAGATTGAGTCTAGGAACCACCCAACAAATTGCATCAGCTATAGTTCCATGAAAGCTGTTCCCAGAATTAGGATTTGGAATTAATTGTGCTGCTGCAATTACTGGGATAAGACTCTTACCGCCTCCAGGCGTAACAAGCATGAGAATTTTTTTTATTTGTGCTCCAGCCTGTATGCGTTTACAGATTTGATAAAATTCATCTTGATGTCTTCTTAAATTAAGAGGTTCTTTAGGAGATTGTGAAAAAATATCTAATTGGATTGCATCTGTCATGTTTCTGTTCTCCTCAGCAGTTTTTTGATAATGACATTTAGGGCATAATGCCTGCATTTCATGGACATTGGTTCTCTGAGTTTCTGCCCATCGCTCAATATGATCTGCGTGCCAGTCTGAAGGCAAACCACATCTGCAATGCTGGCACTTGCCGTTGGCGGCATACCAGAGGGCAGCGCGTAGCCGTTTCGATCGAAGGAAGCGACTCTGATTCTGCATCTGAAAAAGCTATAAGGCTTACGCAGCAAGTAAAAAAATCTACTGTAGAAATTTTATCTGTTTTTGAAGTTTTAGTCAACATCAAAATTTTATGGGCTAGCTGTCTCCATTTTTGTGAATAGGACGATCGTGAAGCAGCGACATCTTGCTGGAACAACGCCGTGGCGATGACTTGTTCTGCTGTTCCGGTAGCAACATTTCTTAATGCGGTGGGGTTGCCGTTTCTTGGCTGTATTGGTATGATAACGTATATCGCGCAACCGCGCAACCGCGTAAACCCGTAAACCCGTAAACTCGTAAAATGCAGTCAAACTCATCCGCAGTCAACCACCGCCTCGCCAGATGCGAGAATACGGTATGCGCGTATGAGAGACATGGCTAAAAAAATTCCACCTGAAATGGCTGAACTAAGCGTTTACGTAGATAAAAAGCTAAAGCTGCGATTCAAACTAGCTTGCACAGCTCAAGAAAAGCCGATGAGCGAAGTCATCGGTTTATTGATAAAGCAATGGCTAGAGACAGCAGAAACCCCGCCAGAGCCTAAAACTCAAGCGGGGCAAAACGTTCAAGACTGAGGAGACATTAAGCGAGGGACAAATGTTGAGAGACGCAGACAACCCAGAAAAATCTTGGGAAGACTTGGAAGCCGAACTCGCTGAACACCCGGACAGACCTTTTTATGCTCGGAGTGACGCAGAAGCTGCTAAGCGATGCGAACAGCAAAACCGCGAAGCAACAAGACACCCCGATGCAACCGGAAGAACCTATTACACCTGTGATGAGAAAAAAAGGAAAAACCGATGACCGAATATCAATTAACACCAGCAAAGTACCACCATGTACAAGTAGTTGTTTCCCTGAACCGCGTTCACTTAGACAGCTATAAAAACCCTGATGAAGCATTGACAAAACTGCTAGAACTTGGTTACACTCCTGAATTGCGATATCAATGGAATCCAGAGCGAAACGAATTTGATTTATACGCCCTAATTCACGACTTACCGCTAGAAGAATCGCTAATGACCGATAAAAAGTGTCAGGAGTTTTTCAAGCATTTCAAACACAGCCAAATATATTCGATCGGGTGCGGTAACACTGACCCCGATTGGCTATTTGCTTGGGGTTTTGATGACCCCCGCCGTCACGCTAAGCCAGAAGAAATTGAACCTTTACCAGCAGCTACAGCAGCAGCTTAATGTGATAGTGTAGGTTGGGTTGAGGAACGAAACCCAACATCCAATTAATCAGTGTTGGGTTTTGCTATCGCTCAACCCAACCTACAAAATAAAAGCATCCCAATCCGACTACTTCGCAGCAGGTAAAGATAACTGAGGCGAAGGATGAGAATAGCTGCCATTTTCAGCAATCACCAAAGGCGGTTCCTGCGACAACAAAAACTCGCGAATAACCCTAGCAACTGCTCTTTGAGCTAAACCGCCGACTACTTTCTGACCCATGTTCTGCACTTCCGGTTTCACCAACAACTGCGGCAGTAGCTGCAATACTTTCATCGTGTCAAAACCTGGAGTTGATTGCAAAATATCCCAAATCCGCTTGATGTGTTCTAAGTTTTTTTGTTCGGTTTGTGAAACCACAGGTTGATTTGCCTTGACTCCAAACCATTCGCCGACAACTGCTTTGGCGTTAGCAAAAGCATTGCTGGAAAGTGTGTCGAGACTTTTTACCAATTCAGCGACAATCCGATCGCGAATAAAATCTCCCCTTTCAGAAAATAAATATTCTAAGGCTTGATTCATGATTTTGCTGACATCGTAATCGTCACTCTCGCGGGCATTGTTGAGCAAGTTTTCTAAGCGGTTCCAGCGGAATTCGCCTTGTTTGAACAGCAAATCTTTCAGAGATGCTCTCAATTCCGGTGCGGGGTCGCTCAACAGCCGTTTTGCTACGTAAGGATAGGCTTTGCTGAGCACTTTGAATTCCGGGTCAACGTTGATGGCGATGCCTTCTAGGGTGACGAGCGATCGAATAATCAAAGCGTAGTACGCTGGAACTCGGAACGGATATTCGTACATCACGGCGGAAAGTTCGTCAGTAATGCTTTTGAAATTGAGTTCGGCAACGCTAGCACCCAAAGCATTGTTAAACACGCCGGCCAAAGCTGGAATAATTGGCGTTAAATCGGTATCCGGTGTCAAAAATTCTAACTTGACATAATCTCTAGCTAAACCTTCAAAGTCGCGGTTGACCAAATGCACTACAGCTTCCAACAAGCCGTATCGCTGATAAGGTTTAACTTCGCTCATCATTCCGAAATCGAGATAAGCTAATTGACCGTCAGGAGTTGCCAAAAGATTGCCTGGATGCGGGTCTGCGTGAAAGAAACCGTGTTCTAGAAGTTGTCTGAGAGAGCACTGCACCCCCACTTCAATTAAGTAAGGAGCATCGATTCCTTGAGCTTTAACGGCTTCTAAATTCGTAAGTTTGATGCCGGTGATCCACTCCATTGTTAAGACGCGGCGGCGGGTATATTCCCAGTAGATGCTGGGAACATAAATGTCTTTGATGTGGCCGTATAGTTGGGCAAACCGTTCGGCATTTTGACCTTCGTGGGTGTAGTCCATTTCTTCGTAAATGCGCTCACCCAACTCGTCCATAATGCTTGCGAGGTCACTGCGAATTATTTTGAAGTTGTTTTGTGCCCAAACTGCAACGCGCCGCAGGATGTAGATATCTAAGCCGATGTTCTCGGCTAAGCCTGGTCGCTGGACTTTGATGGCGACTGTTTCTCCGGTTTTGAGTTTGCCTTTGTAGACTTGTCCGAGGGATGCTGCTGCGATCGGATCTGCACTGATTTCTGCGTAGATGTCTTTGGGGTGGGCTCCCAATTCTTCTTGGATGAATTGATATGCTACTTCGTTGGGAAATGCTGGCAATTGGTCTTGCAGCGTTGTTAGTTCTTCTAAATATACTGGCGGTACTAAGTCGGGACGTGTTGAGAGTGCTTGTCCGATTTTGATGAAAGCTGGGCCGAGTTGAGCCAGAATTTCTCGCAGTCGGACGGCGCGACGCTTTTCGTTTTTGAGGGTACGACCTGTTTTGCCGTCGAACCACAAACTGAAGGCAAAGCTAAAAAATGTCCAAACAACGCTCGACAGCCTTCCCCAGACTTGTAGAGGTCGATTTTGGTACAGGGCTGCGATCGCCACGGGATCGTACCGAACAGCATCTCCGGCCAACTCGAAAGCTATTTCTCTGACTGATTTGAGCCGATCGTCCGTTACCACCTCCGTCTCTAGTGATACTGGTACTGCTTGCAGGGGAATTGTATTTGCATCTTGGAGATTGCCGAGTACAGCCTGAGTCCCTGAATTTACATAAGTTTGCGGGGAGGCTGGCGATACTGTCTTGACATTCATAAATCAGACCTAGTGTGAAGCATTGTAAATATATTGTAACAATTTAAGGAAGAAGACCCTTCTTCCTTCTTATATACTTACTCGTCGCTGGATTTTTTGAGTCGATCGCGAATGCCTGAAAGTTGCGATTTTGTGCTGACGGGCGATCGAGGTTGGGGCATTTCGGTATCGGGCCAGTTCGGTAAATCGTTACAGGGACAGAACTCCGGCTGCATCCCGTTTTGTTGGAACACTACAGGCATAGCGCAGCGCGCGCAGGGACTGATTTCCCATGCTGGTGTCAGCAGTTGGGCAATTGTTTCGTTTGTGCCTTGCAGGTAGCAGTCTCCGCTTTCGGGGGAAATGATTTTTTGCCAGCAGTCTTCAAATTCGCGGCTGTAGCGATCGCCCGCAATTACCGATTTTGGCAGCAGCGCTTCGGAACCGTTGCGAATTAATACTTTTTTGCCTAACTGAAACCAGTAAGCAATATATTTTTTTACTTCAGTATTTGATGCCATAACTTTTTGTCAATCCTGCGATTAGTTGATGATTTTAAGCTTAGAAATTGAAATTTGCACTCTTGTTCAAAAGACATTTTCTATTTTACATTTTTGCAAAATTTGGCTATTCCTCGTATCAAATTGTTGTGCGGGTTGCCCGATGGAGTATTTTTTGCGAGTAATTTTTGTGAGGTTTGAGTTTTCAATCTTAGTTAGAACTATACCTGATTTTTAGTTAAAATTGTTCATCGGGAAACCGACATTTTTTCTCCCTTGTCGATCGGGACTCCGCCTGTTAATTTTTCGCAGCAGGCGGCAGTGGCGTACCCAGAGCGCTCAAATTCAAGGCGTAACCTCCGGTAGCGAGATAAACAGTATCGGCGATCGCCCCGATGTGGCGGACGAGAGTGCCGAGGCGATCGCGAAACAGTCGCCCCGCCGGATAAGCAGGCACAACACCCCATCCGGTTTCTTCTCCTACAAAAATTACATCGGCCGCCGTTGACTTCAAACTAGCGAGCAAATCTTGCTGCGTAGTAGCCCAAACTGCCGCTTCTTGTTCCAAAAGATTTGCTGTCCAAGTTCCTAGAGAATCAATTAACAAGCAATCCGACGGTTGGCCGGCACGCACAACTTTCGGTAATTCGATCGGCACTTCGAGAGTTTTCCAATTAACTGGACGGCGATTTCGGTGCTGTTCGAGACGACGAACCCACTCCAAATCCGCTTCATCAACCAAGCCGGTAGCCACATAGATTACTTGTTTTCCTGAATCCGCCGCCAAAGTTTCGGCCCATTCACTTTTGCCACTTCGGGCCGGCCCAGTTACTAAGATTATTTTAGTCATTTATGGTTGGTTATTTGTTGTTGGTTATTTGTTGTTGGTTATTGGTTATTTGTTATTGGTTATTTGATTGCCAATTATTTTAAGGCGATAATAGCATTAATGGGACAATATAGCGGTTCTCAAAAAAGTGAGGTATGCCATATCCCCGATGCCCGATGCCCGATGCCCGAAGCGTACCTGATCTTTCTGAGAAAGGCTATATCAGAGTCAGTCGATCGAGCTTCCTAGCATAGCCGTTTTCTTTTCAAGTGAGGTACTACTAATTCGCAATTCAGGTAGAAGAAGCAAGAAGCAGAAACTATTCCCAATGCTCAATCCCTCCGCTTCGCTTCGCCCAATGCCCTGTTTGGCCAATGCCCGATGCCCGATGCCCAATATTTCCCAAGCTGTTATTTATGCCAGATCATCCTCAGATCTCAGCGATTATTTGCACCCACAATCGCGCCGCCTATTTAGCTGGGGCGATCGACAGCTTGCTGGTACAGGATTTTCCCGACAACTTTGAAGTAGTAATAGTCGATAACGGTTCTAGCGATTATGCGACTGCCGAAAGTTCCATTTCGCGCACCCGTGAGGTGGTAGAAGCGAGACTGGGCGATCGACGGCTCAAGTACGTATGGGAACCCGAAATCGGTCTGTCAGTAGCCCGGAACACTGGCGCAAAGGCAGCTCGTAGCCAAATATTGGCTTATCTCGATGACGACGCTATTGCTGAGCCGAATTGGCTCAGGGTGCTGCACGCGGCTTATCAAAGCAATCAAAAACTAGCCATAGCAGGCGGCAAAGTTAATTTGCTGTGGCCTGCTGGAGTCTCTCCGCCCGACTGGCTGTCGCCCGGATTGGCCCAGAATTTGGGAGTTTACGATTTGGGCGATACTTACCAGTACGTGACGACAGCAGGTTTGACTCCCAGGGGCGTAAACTACTCGATCCGGCGCGATTTTCTCGAACAAATTGGCGGCTTCGATGTCAAACTCGGTAGAGTCGGCAAAAAGTTGCTGTCAAATGAAGAATTGCGCGCCACAGAATTAGCATTAGAGTTAGGTTGGCAAGTAATTTATCTGCCGTCCGCGTTGGTGATGCACAATGTTGCCCCAGAACGGCTCAACAAAGCTTGGTTTCTAGAGCGCGGTTGGTGGCAAGGCATCAGCGAGTGTTATCGGGAACAATTGTGCGATCGAGCCGGTATTGCTCAGCTTGGGCGGGGGGGTGAAAGAATATTGAGGGGTGTATGGAAGTCTTTTAAATATATTAGAGATCCAGGGCTGCGCTTTGAAAATTTCGTTTTTGCCTGGGGTCAAATCGGTTATTTGATCGCAGCCATCCGCGGCCTGATTTTTGCACCGAAATCGACCAGCAGGCATTAGGCTATAGGCAATATCCCTCGCTGCTCAAGTCGTCGGCGCGGCTGTGCCGATCGCAATTCATCCACCAAAACTCGACCGCATTTAGGTTCAAGCACTCGATTATGACATCTAGTTCATCCAAGATTCCGGTTTCAGTTCTCATTCCGGCAAAAGACGAAGAACTTAATCTACCTGCGTGTCTAGCCAGCATTGCCAGGGCGGATGAAGTTTTCATGGTTGATTCCCAAAGTAGCGATCGCACGGTAGAAATTGCCATCAGCACTGGCGCAAAAGTAGTGCAGTTTTACTTTGACAACCGCTGGCCGAAAAAGAAAAATTGGTCTTTGGACAATCTGCCCTTTCGCAACGAATGGGTATTAATTGTCGATTGCGACGAGCGCATTCCGCCGGAACTTTGGGACGAAATCGCGCAGGCGATCGAAGACCCGAATTTTGACGGTTACTACCTCAACCGCAAAGTCTTCTTTTTAGGTCAGTGGCTGCGTTACGGCGGCCGATATCCCGACTGGAATTTGCGTTTGTTCAAGCATCAAAAAGGACGTTACGAAAATCTCGGCACTGAATCCGTCCCCAATACTGGCGACAACGAAGTTCACGAACACGTCATTTTAGCTGGTCAAGTCGGCTACTTAAAAAATGACATGATCCACGAGGATTACCGCGATTTATTTCACTGGATAGAACGGCATAACCGCTATTCTAATTGGGAAGCTCGGGTTTATTACAATATTATTGAAGGGCGCGACGACAGCGGCACTATTGGCGCTCACTTATTTGGAGATGCAGTGCAGCGGAAACGCTTTCTCAAAAAAGTTTGGGTGCGGCTGCCTTTTAAACCAATGCTCAGATTTATTTTATTTTACTTCATTCAGCTCGGCTTTTTGGATGGAAAAGCTGGCTATATTTATGCAAGGTTATTGAGTCAATATGAGTATCAAATTAATGCAAAACTTTACGAGTTGCGTTGTTGTGGCGGTCAGTTGAATGTGGCAGAACCAGAGCCTACTCTGTCGCCGCCAGTAGTTATCACTCAGGAGACAGAAGTGAAATTGCCTTAATATTTTGGAGGCATGGGGGAATTGGGAATTAGGAAGTGGTAGTTGGAAATTAGGAAAGTTAGCCCCTACCGAGTGGGTTGAGGGATTTTCATTTAATAAGTTCTTCGAGGGATGGAAAAAGCAATTTTTCTGCGCTCACTTTTTCGCAGTCGCAAGGCGGTTGAGTTGCGGATATTGCTGATACTTTTCCCAGCAGCAATTGGATGCTTTCGATTAGCAATGGTAGAGTTAATAAAATAATTGATGCAGAGACTAGCAAGCTAATTAAGCCGTCAGCCCAATTCCAGTGCAGCCACGCGACGGCGATCGCAGCTAAAATTACTCCAACCGACGAAAAAATGTCGGCGACTGCGTGCAGAAAGGCGCTTTTGAGATTCAAGTCGCCGTGACAGCAGGAATGCAAACAACAAGCATTAATCGAGTTGATGCTTAAACCGACTATGGCGGTAATTAACATCGGCAGCCCTTCTACTTCGGGAGTTGGGGACTGCAAACGGGCGATCGACTCTGCTGCAATCCACAGGGCGATCGCTACTAAACTGATACTATTAATTAAAGCAGCAATGATTTCTCCTTTTTCAGGGATTGGCGATTGTGCGATCGTACAATCTACGGATTTACTTTTGCGTTTGACTGAGGAGTACCAAGTCGCTGTCAAAGTTATTGCTAAAGCTGCTACATCTGAAAAAACGTGACCCGCGTCTGCTAATAGGGACAAACTATGAGAATTAAGTGCGGCGATTAACTCTGCTACAAAAAAGCTGCTAAGCAGTACCAATGCTGTTTGTAAAAGTCGAACTTTGCCAATTCTGGGATTTGTATTCTCGCATTGTGGGAGATCCTTGGCGTTTTCAGACTCAAAATTGTCCCTAACTGGAAATATCATGCAGCAGTCCTTAAGGTTAAATTCGATTTTAAATTAAACATTAAATTAACTATCAATGACCGATTATATACCAAATCCCAACCAAGATCAGGAAAATTTGATCGCAAATTCCCCAAATCCTGAAATAAACCCTAGTCCAATTAGCGACAATCACGCAAATACTTTGACAGGCGAATCTTTGGTTGATTTGCGCCGCTACGATCAATCAAAGTTCGATCGGGGAAAGCCTACTTGGCTAATTTTGCTTTGGTGGTTCGTCCAGGCGATCGCATTTCCCCTCACTCCACACCCTTGTAATAGCATCAGGAGCGGGCTGTTGCGGTTATTTGGAGCAAAAATAGGTCGCGGTGCGGTGATTCGCCCTACGGCTCGTTTTACCTATCCTTGGAAAATTGAAATCGGCGATTACAGTTGGATCGGAGATGATGTTGTATTGTACAGTTTGGATCGAATTGCGATCGGCAAACACTGCGTCATTTCTCAAAAAAGTTACCTCTGCACCGGCACTCATGACCCTCAAGATCCAGCGTTTCGCTTAATCACAGCACCTGTTATCATAAATAACGGCGTTTGGATTGCCGCCGACTGTTTCATTGGCCCCGGCGTCGAAATCGGTGCCAACGCTTTAATTGGAGCTCGCAGCAGCGTCTTTAAAAATATGCCAGCCGGCTTTATTTGCATGGGAACACCCTGTCGTGCCCGCTACCTGCGAGAAATTAACCAAAGTTCATAAGAGACATTGCACCGGGATACTAAGCAGCTTGACAAGCTTCCTGCCGAATAGGAATTTCAATGACGAATTCTATTCCCTTTCCTTCTGTAGGCTGGCAGTACAATCTGCCCCCATGCTTTTCAACGATAATTTGGTAACTGATAGATAACCCCAATCCAGTTCCCTTACCGATCGGTTTGGTGGTAAAAAAGGGGTCAAATAGCTTTGGTTGTAGGGTTTCGCAAACTCCTCTACCGTTGTCACTAATATGAATAGCCACCGAATCCTCGTCAATTACTTTTGTACTAATCTGAATGCGGTTCGGGTGTTGTTTGATTTCTGAAAACGAACGCTGCTGATTAGATTCATCTAAAGCATCAATGGCATTGGCAATAATATTCATGAACACTTGATTTAATTGTCCGGCATGGCATTCTACTGGTGGAAGCTGACCATATTTTTTTATTAGTTCAATCTCAGGATGCTCTGGTTTTGCTTTTAAACGATGATGCAGAATCGTGAGTGTACTATCAATTCCTTCATGAATATTTACTGCTTTCACCTCGGCCTCATCCACACGAGAAAAGATTCGCATAGACTTGACAATCTCCTGGATGCGCTGCGTCCCTAAGTTGATAGAGTTAAGAACTTTGATAAAATCTTCCTCCACAAATTCCAGTTCTATTTCATCCATTGCTGCTTGAATCCGAGGGGTGGGATTTACATAATCTTCTTGATAGAGATGTATAAGTTTTAGTAAGTTATGAGCGTACTCTTGGGCATAACCCAGATTGCCAGATATGAAATTTACAGGGTTGTTTATTTCATGAGCAATACCAGCAGCCATTTGCCCTAAGCCGGACATTTTCTCGCTTTGGATTAACTTAAGTTGCATTTGTTGTGAATCTTCATAGGCTTGGCTGACTTCTAAAACTTTTTGCTCCAATAAGGTATTTTTTTCTTCTAATTTATCAGCTAGAACATGAAGCTTTAAATGCAGCTTGACGCGAGCTAATACTTCCTCCTGTTGGAAGGGTTTGGTAATATAATCTACAGCCCCAAGCTTAAACCCCTCAACTTTATTAGCCGTATCCGAGAGAGCAGTCATAAATATAATGGGAATCTGTTTAGTTTCTGGATTAGCCTGTAATCGACGACAGGTTTCAAATCCATCAATTTCTGGCATCATGACATCTAGCAAGATTAGATCCGGTAGAGCATATTTGACCCGCTCTAGTGCCATTTTTCCAGATTTTGCAACCCGAATTTCAAATCCTTCCTGACTTAAGGCATCAGATAAGACACCCAAGTTGGCTGAATTATCATCAACTATAAGAATTGTACCCTTGGGTTGAATTGCTGAATTCATAAACCTTACTTGTAGGATTGAATAAAGATTAAAATCTCTTCGTCTTGAAAGTCCTTTGCCATTTGATGCAATCTTTTAGCGAAGGGAATGTATTTTGGATCTATTTCTTCAAGTAATACCGCCTGTTTAACTATTTCTCGGAAATTTCCTTTCATCGCCAGCTCGTATAGTATTTCCATTTCTGTAGCAGGTGGGGCAATTAGCTCATTGGTGTCTGAGGATCTCGCCAGTGGCTCTTCATTAGCTTCATAAACCCATTCCAAACCAAGATACTGTTGCAATTTTTGTAGTAGTTCCGTGGCTTGAACAGGTTTGGGAATAAAGGTGTTGCCTCCTGCTTCTAAACTTCTGTATTGATCGGTTTCAAATACGCTCGCAGAAGAGACAATAATCACGATGTCTTTGAAATTTTCCGATTCTCGAACCCGCTTAATTAGTTCGTAGCCATCTAGTTCGGGCATTAGTAAGTCGGTAACGATTAAATCTGGCTGCACCTCTATAATTTTTTCCCATCCTTCCTGCCCATCGTTGGCTTCAGACACCTCAAAGCCGATCGGACTAAGCAAATTGCTAATTACTGAACGGTTAGCCCATTTGTCATCGATCACCACAATTTTAGGTTGGCGGTCTTTGATGCCGATTATCTGCCCGCGATGGTCGATTTGAGACGTTTTCACCCATTCCTCGGCTTGATACAGATCGACATCAAACCAGAAAATACTGCCAACATTCATCTCACTTTGAACCTGAATGGTACTCCCCATTAGTTCTACAATCCTTTTGCTAATTGCCAGTCCCAATCCGGTGCCTTCCGTCTGCCGCCTGCGATCGCCTACCTGCTCGAAGGGCTGAAAGATAGTTTGGAGTTGATCTTGTGCAATGCCAGTACCTGTATCGCGTATTTCAAAGCGAATTTTTTCGTGTGTGGCAAAACTGACTATAAAAGTAACAGTGCCCGCATCCGTAAATTTAATAGCGTTACTCAAAAGATTAATTAACACTTGTCGCAAGCGTTTTTCATCCGCACGAATACCGATCGGCAGTTCGGGGCTTGATGGAAAATGAAACTGAATTCCCTTTAGTTCAGCTCGGATGCGACACATCTCTGCTACACCTTGCAGGAACGCTGGGAAATGAAAATCGGTGGGCTGGAGTTCCACTTTCTGTGCTTCAATCTTCGACAAATCGAGAATATCATTGATTAAGGTTAGTAAATGGGAACCGCACTGATAAATGACATCAATGCGCGATCGCTCTTCTTCCTTCAAGACTTTGGAACGCTGAAGAATCTGTGCGTATCCCATGATGCCATTCAGGGGAGTTCGCAACTCGTGGCTCATGTTAGCAAGGAATTCACTTTTAGCCCGACTAGCAGCTTCTGCGGCTTCCTTGGCTTTTGACAGTACGAATTCTGCTTGTTTGCGATCGTGGATATCGGTACAAGTGCCAACCCACTCCCGAATGCTGCCATCTTCATTCAGAATGGGTACGCCTCTACCTTGGAAATAACGATAGTTTCCATCCGCTCCGCGAATTCGATATTCTATGTCATACAGGCTTTTCGTTTGCACTGCTTCCATCCATACCTGAGCCGTTTGTTCGCGATCGTCCGGGTGAATTGCATCTAACCAGCCAAAACCAATTACCTCAGCTTCGGTTTGTCCGGTGTAAGCTCTCAGAGTCGGCATATCCGGGCATCGCCCCTCAGAATCGCCTGTCCAGACAATTTGGGACGTGGCAAGGATTAGCGATCGATAGCGTTCTTCGCTTTGTTTGATCGCATCTTCCGCTTGTTTGCGATCGCTAATATCTCGGCTTGTGGCGATGATGCCCAGAATATTGCCCTTAGCATCCCGCCAAGGAGCTTTTGTAGTCAAAAAGGTTGTAGGGGTTTCATCATCAGCAGAGATTTCATCCTCGAAAGTCTCAGTGATTCCTGCTGCCATGACTTGGCGATCTTTTGCCATAATTTCACGAGCACTGTCAGCAGACATTAATTCTAAATCATCTTTGCCGATGATTTCCTCAATTGGCTTGCCCAAAAAGTTGGCTACGTTGGAGTTAAGGGCAACATAACGCCCTTCTAAATCTTTAACAACAATGATGTCTGGCGTACTTTCCAAAATAGAGTTTAGTAAGAAGTTGCGATCGCGCAACTTTGCTTCCATTTGTTTGCGATCGCCAATGTTTCGTGCTATGGCGATCAGGCCGAGAATATTGCCCTGAGCGTCTCGCCAAGGGGCTTTTGTTGTTAAAAAAGAAGTGGTCTCCTTACCATTAAAAACCTCTTCTTCGTAGGTTTCAGTAATGCCTGCTTCCATGAGTTCGCGGTCTTTTGCCATTATTACAAGGGCACTAGCAGAAGGAAGAAGTTCCGAATCATCTTTGCCGATGATTTGCTCAATGGGTCTACCGTAAAAAGAGTTTGCTACCTCGGAATTAAGGGCAACATATCGGCCTTCCCGGTCTTTAACCACAATTATGTCTGGCGTACTTTCCAAAATAGAGCTCAGCAAGAGGTTGCGATCGCGCAGCGCAGCTTGCTGTTCGTGCAGAGCTTCTTCAACTTGTTTGCGATCGGTAATATCTGTATTAGCTCCCACCCATTCCCGAACTGAACCATCCGCGTTCAGAATTGGTATACCACGACAACTCATGTACCGATATTCCCCGTCATAGCGGCGCATACGTAATTCATCTTCATAGAGCGATCGATTGGCCACGGCAGCCGACCATATACTACCAACACGAGCGCGATCGTCTGGGTGGATCGTGTCTAGCCAACCCCGTCCTTTATACTCCTCAAATGTCAGTCCTGTAAATGCACCTAAAGTAGGTTGTTCACTAGCCAATTCGCCCTCAGCATTACCGATCCAAATACTTTGAGCGGTAGCTTCGATTAAAGAACGAAATCGTTCTTCATTTTGTTTGAGGACTTCTTCTGCTTTTTTGCGATCGCGAATATCCCGCGTAATCGTGGCAATTCCTATCGGTTCATTAGTCTCTGGATGATTGACCAAAAATAGGGTGTAGTCTACCGCGATGGGTTGACCTGTCACGAAATGTCTCAACCGGAAATCACTTCGCCAACTTCCCTCTTTCATCAGCACAGGCAGGATATACTGCTGTACAAAGTCTAAATCTTCTGGCATGAAGAAGTCGGTAATGTGTTTGGTTTTGGCTTCGTCCACACTACTCAGTCCCATTAAATCCATGCCCGCTTGATTTAACAGCATCGGCCGACCATCCATTGAAGCAACGCCAATAAAGTCACGGCTGTTCTCAATTGTGGTAGCAAGCAATTGCCGTTCTTCCTCTGCTTTTTTGCGATCGCGCAGGGCAGCTTGTTGTTCGCGAATATCCCGCGCAACAGTCGAAATAAACTCGACTTCACCCGCTGCAGTTTTGTGAACGATCAAAACCTGGGAGACTGGAATTTCTTCCCCATCCCGTGACAAAAATAGGATTTCACCAGCCCACCTACCCTCTCGTAAAGCGGTGGGAAAGGCTTCATCCTGAAATTTTGCCGTTGCCGAGGGAGCTAACACAGAATCTAGACTAAACGGCGATCGTGCTTCCTCTGGGGACATCCCCAGCATTTCCTGTCCGGCTTGGTTGAGATAGACGCTATGCCCAGCCGTATCACAAACTCCTACTAAGTCGGAAGTTGCTTCCAAAATTGCCGTCAGTCGTGCCTGCTTTTGTTCTGCCCGCTTGCGATCGCTAATTTCAATCACAATGACACCCACACCAAAAACCCTGCCATTTTCATCCAGCAAAGGATAGTAAGATGTTTCCCAGTAGCGGAGGATGCCTGGTTGTTTCGGGGTTTCACCCACTACTTCATAGTCGAGAATTGGCTTGCCCGTATCCAGAATCCCTTGCAGCATTGGTTCCAGAGTCGGAGCCAAGTCGGGCAGCATTTCACCCAGCGACCTACCAATATGGTCTGCCACAGGAATGCCATTGATCTGGGCCAGAACTTCGTTAATTGAGACGTACCGAAGTTGGCTGTCATAAATCATCATTCCGGCGTTGGCACCTGCAAAAAAAGCCTCGAAGTGATCCTGTCGCAATACCTCTGCTGTTGTGTTCTCTTGCTGTGGCAATTGGGTTTTCTCTGGTGGGAATTTGCTCATGTTGGCTCGTGCATTTCAGCTTTTATTCTACAACTTGTGTCCAATTGGGCGATCGCAAGGTTTTCATTACCTCCAATTTTGGTACTGAAGAAAACGTTCAGTAGCGTGACCATTAGGCTTTCAATCTGCGATATTCTGTATCCCTTGCGACACTATTTCCCTTAATTCTTCGGATGTATCGCCAAGTATTTCTATTTCTCATCAATTCTATTCCTAATCAATCCTATCGGTAGAACATTAGTGACAACATCAGCTAGGGAAGCGCTTGTCAATCAGCAATTATGCTCATAATTTACTCAGATTGGGCGGGGGGAAACTAAGATTTGGGCGATCGAGCAATAATGGCGATCGGCTCGCCATATTTATGCCCACCCACCCCCAAATCGCCAATTTTCCACTCCTAAATAAGCAAAGCAATATTTTCAGTAAATTTACGGATTGACAAATGCAATTAAGTTATAGTTTGTCCCCCATATCGGTAGAATGCCAAGTATTCTTGGAACGTTATCAATTTTAGCTAGATCCGTTAAATTTTTACTTAGATATACACAAGACGGACGCCACTGGCAGAGTAATAGCAATATCTCTCCCACCAGTTAAAGTCATTGTAATACTTGGATATTTGACTTGTCCACTTAAAGAGTCATTGAATAATCCCCGCTTAAGTTGATAACGGGACTTCCAAAAATAATTAGTGGAGAGTATGATAAAATCGCATAGAGTTAATGTTGAATAAATTTACTATAGCAATCCTTGCAGGAGTCGTATTTTTTTTACCCCACCCCAACCCTCCCCTTGGTAAAGGGAGGGAGTAAGAAATTCACAAATGATGCGAGGATTGCTATAGAGGGTTCGCTTTAATAATAGATGTGTCGGATCTCGTCTCGCGAAAAAGTGGCACAATAACCGCAGGTCTGCGAAGACAAGGTATCCGAAAAATTCGCAAGAGGGATAACTGCGTAGTATGAGGAACCACATATCTATGTAAAGACTTCATTTTTTTTACCAAAATAGGCTAACATTTGTGATAAAGACTTCAGGATTTTATTTTTAAATTTGGCACTGAGGACTTTATTGTTTACTACTACCAACTTAAAAAATGACAACACAAAAAACCTTATGGCCGGAATTGGAATTTAATACAATACCAGAAGAAGTATTGACACAGCTCTCGAAAATATTTACCGCTACCCTATTTAAAATAGGTGAAAATCCTGTATCCTTGCAGTCCCTGGTGGAACTGATTATATTGTTTATGGCTATCCTTGTGATAGCACGATATTTTACAAATTTTCTTAAGGAACGCTTGTTAGTCAGACTGGGAATTGACGAGGGAAATCGGGAAGCAATCGCAGTAATTATTGGGTATTTAATAGTAGCTTTGGGTGTGATAGTCGCCATCCAAAGCATCGGATTCAACCTCGCTTCTTTTGCAGTAGTTGCGGGGGGATTGGGAGTGGGAATTGGCTTCGGAATCCAGGATTTAACCACTAATTTTGTCAGCGGCTTAACGCTGCTTTTAGACAGGCCTGTGAAAGTCGGAGACTTTGTGGAATTAGAAGGATTAATGGGAATCGTCAAAAAAATCTCGATTCGATCGACCATCATCCAAACCACTGAGGACTCTAGCGTCATAGTTCCCAACAGCAAAATGATTAGCAACAAAATTGTTAACTGGAGTTACGAAAACTCGCTACTCTGTCTGCGAGTTCCCATAGAAGTAGCCGAGAATAGTAACCCGCTGTTAGTGACAGAAACTCTGTTAAATATTGCTTACGCGGAATCGGGAGTTTTATACGAACCGCATCCGAAAGTATTGTTTGTCGAGTTTGGTGATGATAGTTTTAAGTTTGAACTTTTAGTTTGGACGGACAGGCCGACTGAAAGAGAAGTAATTAAAAGTTCTTTGAATTTTGCAATTGAATACAATTTCCGCCAGCAAAAAATCGAATTTCCGTTCAATGACAGAGAAATTTATTTGCAAAATCCCGAAGTTCTGTTATCAATTTTCAACAAAAAAGAAACTGCAATTGACCTCCCGAACAGTTACTCTGAAAATGAGCAAAAACAGCCAATTTTTGCAGAAAAACCGAAAAAGCCATCGTCCCTTAGCTGTTTGCTGCGAGAGGTGGAATACTTTGAAAATCTGACTGATCTTGAATTGCGGCAATTGATTGAAGTTGGATACCGCAAAAGGCTGCGATCGCAAGAATATTTGTTTCACGAAAACGACCCCGGAGATGCTTTTTACATGATTCTTTCAGGTTCAGTAGAAGTTTTTGTAGAAGCTATTGACAAACACCTGAATAACCTCGGTTCTGGTCAGTTTTTCGGGGAACTTTCTTTGATGTTGGGAATCCCCAGAACTGCTTCGGTGAGAGCTTTAGAAGAAACAATTTTGTTCGCGATCAATAAAGAAGGTTTCCAGAAAGTTTTAACTGAACGACCGGATTTATCTGAACAGATTATTAAAGAAATAGTCAAACACAAAGAAGAACTCAGCGAGAGACAGCAATTATTGCGAGAAATGGAATTAGTAGATGAAGCAGAAGAGGATGAAAATCCTGTAGAATGGGTGAGAAAACGGCTAAAAAATCTATTTAGTGTTTGAAATAATTTCTTATGACGCGATTTATTCATGACCTCTTTGCCAAAGAATACCTGGAGGAATTGCTGTCACCACTCGGAACGGTTAATATCGGCCGCGATGTGACTTCAGAAGTCCGAGAAATCGATGTTTATTTCACTCCCAGCACCGCCATTCCCGAATACTCAGAAACCCTGGGATTGTTGGGGAAAATGGCAAACACAACTGCAATTTTTGAACCGTTTCGCAATCCGGCAAACGTCAGCGAAATTTGTAGCTGTCTGGGCAAGTTATTGGATGTGCGAGGTGAATTGGAGCGAAAATTTAGGAGAGAAAATACTCGCTATGATGACGCTCAGTTACCCAAACTGTGGATTTTGATGCCCACAGCATCGAAAGCATTGGTAGAGAGCTTTAATGCGATACCAGACACAGAGAACTGGATGCAGGGAATTTATTTTTTGGGTGAATCTTTGCGAACTGCAATTGTGGCGATTCACCAGTTGCCAGAAACTCCAGACACCCTGTGGTTGAGGATTTTGGGCAAAGGGGGAGTGCAGCAAAGGGCTATTTCCCAATTAAGCGCTTTAGCAACAGACGATCCGTTGCGGATTATCGCGCTAGAATTGCTGTATCGGTTACAGTCAAATTTAGTAACCGATGTGCCACAAGAATTAGAGCCAGAAGAGCGGGAGTTAATTATGGCCATTGCACCACTTTTTCAACAACAAATACAAGCAGCACAGCAACAAGCTAGAGAAGAAGGACTAGAACAGGGACTAGAAGAAGGACTAGAACGAGGACTAGAACGAGGACTAGAACGGGGACTAGAACAAGGGCTAGAACAAGGGCTAGAACAAGGACTAGAACGAGGCAGACAAGAACAACAGCGCTTAATCTTAGAAAACTTTTTGCGAGTTCGATTTGGAGAATTAAGTCCAAAAATGACTGCTTTTTTATCTCCAATATCCAAGTTGGCGGCGGCGGAATTTACAGTGCTGTTGCTGGCAATATCGATGTTAACAGTCGATGAAACAGGGCGAGAAGCAGCGGTTAAATTGTTAGCTGAAAGTGCGTTGCAAATACGATCGCCTGAATTGGGCGATCTTCTGCCTACAGCAGTTACTAATTTATTGGCATTGCCTGTAGCCGAATTGACATTGTTTGTAGAACAACTGCCGCAGTTATCGGCTGATGAATTGAGGGACAGGTTAGGAAAAACACCTGACTAAAACCTGCGATCGCAGCCATAAAGGGATCTCGCTCTTTATGGCATTTAAATAATTATCAAAGAAAATTCCTAGATTCTGTCGATCGCACTTAGCAATTGGACTGCGGGCCTAAAATCAAGTGCAGCAGACCGTCGATGAGTCGATCGCGCTCCATTGGGATAATATCTTGGCCGTGCATCATATGCTGCGTTAACTGAAAATATACCAGCGATCCAATAAAAATCCGCGCCGTTGCCTCCGGATCGGATAATTTTAACTCTGGATGCGATGCAAAATATTGAGTAAGCCGCTCGATACCCGGTTTAGCTAAGTTTTTCACAAAAGTCTGCGCTAGCTGGGGAAAACGCCCCGACTCCGCAATCACTAACCTCACAAAATTGAGAAATTCAGGTTCCTGCGTCACCTGCTCTAATAGAGTTGTGGCAACGAATCGCAGCGCTACGGCGGGTTCTTCATCCAGAACTGTAAAATGGACTTTTTTTTGCGCCAGCCGCTGTACCAAGGCCACGAATAATCCTTCTTTATCTGCAAAATAGCTGTAAACCGTGGCTTTGGAAACTCCTCCCGTCTTCGCTACCTTGTCCATACTTGTGCCCGCGTAGCCGTGGGTTAAAAATTCTTGCATCGCACCTTGCAGGATTTGTTCCGTCTTGTCACTTGCTGCGGCGCTGTCTGGTTCGATCGGTTTTGTCCTGGCCATCACTTGTTTTTGTAATTTTTGCTTGGGGTCTTGACATTATTATACTAAACGGTTTAGTCTTAAAAAAGAACTAAACCGTTTAGTTTTATTAACCTAAAAGATGAGGTGTGTCATGGTACACCAACCAACAGCAGACGGCTTATCCTCAAATCCATCCCTAGTTAAACAACTCCTAGTTGTGGCAGCATTAGCAACCCTGGCGGCAGGGGGAACCACAGGCTACACGATCTGGCGATCGCGCATACCCGACCCCAACGCAGTAGCAGCAGCAGCCGTCGCAGCATCCCAATTAACCACAGTTACAGCCTTGGGGCGACTGGAACCCAGAGGAGAAGTAATTAAAGTCTCCGCCTCCGGTGCGGCGGAAGGAAACCGGATCGATCGACTTTTGGTAAAAGAGGGAGACAGGGTGAAAACAGGTCAGGCGATCGCAATTTTGGACAGCCGCGATCGCCTGCAAGCGGCCCTCGACCAAGCTCAAGAACAAGTGCGTGTCGCCGAGGCAAATCTAGCAAAAGTCAAAGCAGGAGCCAAAAACGGCGAAATCCAAGCCCAAAAAGCGACTATTAGCCGTTTACAAGCCGATCGCAGCAACGAAATCACAGCGCAACAGGCGATCGTTGCCCGTCTAGAAATCGATCGCAGCACCGAAATCGCAGCGCAACAAGCCACAATTGCTCGCTTGAGGGCCGAACAGCAAGGGGAAATTCAAACTCAAAAAGCCGCAATTGCCCGCCTACAAGCCGAACTCCGCAACGCCCAAAGCGAGGATCGGCGCTATTCGCAACTCTATGAACAGGGAGCAATTTCCGCCTCAACTAGCGACAGCAAAAGCCTCGCCGCCGAAACAACTCAACAGCAACTCAACGAAGGAAAGGCAAAACTGAATCAAATTCAGCAATCTCGCCAACAACAAATTAACGAAGCCCAAGCCAAATTGAATCAAATTCAGCAATCTCGCCAACAGCAAATTAACGAAGCCCAAGCCAAACTCAGCCAAATTCAGGAATCTCGACAACAGCAGATTAATGAAGCTGCGGCAAATCTCGATCGTATCGCCGAAGTGCGTCCCGTTGACATAGCAGCAGCCGCCGCCGAAGTCAGTTCCGCCGCTTCAGCCACCAAAGGCGCCAAAGCCAATCTGGCTCTAGCTTACATTCGCTCTCCTAGAGATGCCCAAGTCCTAAAAATTCACACATATCCAGGCGAAAAAGTGGGGAATGACGGCATTGTCGAACTCGGACAAACTCGCGAAATGCTGGCTATTGCTGAAATTTATCAAAGCGATGTGGACAAAGTACGCATTGGACAATCAGCTAAAATTACTAGCGATTCTTTCAAGAGTGAATTGCAGGGAACTGTTGAACATATCGGCTTACAAGTGCAGCGCCAAAATATTATTAACACCGATCCTTCTGCGAATATTGATAGTCGAATTGTGGAAGTAAAAGTGCGCTTAGATGAAGCTTCCAGCCAGAAAGTAGCGGGATTAACCAATTTGCAAGTCAAAGTGGCGATCGGCGGGAATTAAGGATTAAGAAGTTTTTAACCACAGAGAGCGCAGAGAACGCAGAGGAAGAGAAGAGAGAGATGAATAATTTCGACTTTAATTAAAGATTAAGAACATGACTGACGAAATCCACAATCTAAAATCTAAAATCCTATGCTTGGACTAATCAAACCATTACAACAATTAAGAAACAGAACTCCTCTTGGATGGCTACAACTTAGTCACGACAAAGGGCGAATGGTAGTAGCAGTAGCGGGAATTGCCTTTGCTGACGTTTTGATGTTCATGCAGTTGGGCTTTCAAAATGCGCTTTTTAGCAGCAATACGCGCCTGCACCAAACTTTGCAAACAGACATAGTTTTGATTCACCCGCAAGCCAGAAATTTAATTAATTTGTCTTCTTTTCCCAGGCGCAGATTATATCAGGCAATGAATGTACCGGGTGTGAAATCAGCCGAGCCGCTTTACGTCAAAATTGGCAACTGGAAAAATCCCGAAACTCGTCGCGAAACGTCAATTATGGTGGTCGGTTTCAATCCCGATCGCCCTGCATTTGCGTTGCCCGAAGTCAACCAAAATTTGAACTCGATTAAATTGCCGGATACTGTGTTATTTGACCGAGCTTCTAGAGGTAATTATCAAGCAGCTATCGCACAAATCAATCAGGGAAAATCTGTTAAAACAGAGGTCGATCGGCGCACAATTAACATCAGTGGTTTATTCACAATTGGAGCATCTTTCGCCGCTGACGGTATTTTGATGACCAGCGACCAAAATTATTTGCGCCTATTTCCCAGACAAAATGCCACGAGTGTTAATGCCGGATTAATTCAACTGCAACCGGGTGCTGACCCTGTGGAAGTTCAACAAGTTTTAAAGGCATATTTGTCGTCGGATGTCAAGGTATTGACCAAACAAGAATTTATCGAGTTTGAGAGAAATTATTGGGCGAATAATACTGCGATCGGCTTCATATTTAACTTAGGCGTAGCGATGGGTTTCGTAGTAGGAGTAATTATCGTTTACCAAGTCCTATCAACCGATGTCAGCGACCACATGGCAGAATACGCTACTTTTAAAGCAATGGGCTACCGCAATATTTATTTGCTTGGCATTGTTTTTGAAGAAGCTATAATTCTTTCTGTTCTCGGTTTTTTGCCTGGGGTAGGAGTTTCGGTAGGACTCTATCATTTAACTCGCAATGCAACAAATTTACCTCTATACATGACTATAATGCGGGCAGTTACAGTATTAATTTTGAACATGGTAATGTGCAGTATTTCCGGAACTATTGCCACTCGTAAACTGCAAGCAGCCGACCCAGCCGACATTTTTTAATCTGCATTTCGTAGATAACTCGGCGGTTAAAACCGCGAGACTAAGAAATAAAAAGTAAACGGATATTTAAGCCGGATTTTGTATCATATCAAATCCTCGATTCATCCGAATTATTCATCTCTCTCTCTGTGTTCTCTGCGCCCTCTGTGGTTAAAAAAATCCGAATCTTTGAAATTATGCAATCCACTACCCTCAACCCCACAACCGACAACTTACAGATTTCTGAGCCAGTAATTTCCATGCACAAACTCGACCACTACTTCGGTCAAGGTCAACTGCGAAAACAGGTACTTTTTGACATCAACCTAGAAATAAATGCAGGTGAAATCGTCCTGATGACCGGGCCTTCTGGTTCGGGAAAAACCACGCTTTTAACATTGATTGGCGCACTGCGTTCTGGTCAATCTGGTAGTCTCAAAATTCTCGGTCAAGAAATGTGCAAAGCGAGTGCAGACCAATTGGTAAAGGCGCGGCGCAAAATAGGCTACATTTTTCAAGCGCACAACTTGCACCGCAGTTTGACCGCACTGCAAAACGTGCAAATGGGTTTGGAAGTTCACGGCAATTTGTCGCGTTCCCAAATGCGCGATCGATCGGCAAAAATGCTAGAGTTAGTAGGACTGGAACAGCGGATTAACTATTATCCAGATGATTTGTCGGGAGGACAGAAACAAAGAGTTGCGATCGCCCGCGCTTTGGTCAGCCAACCGCAAATTGTTTTAGCTGACGAACCGACAGCCGCGCTGGACAGCAAATCCGGCCGCGAAGTTGTCAATTTGATGCAGCAACTAGCCAAAGAGCAGGGTTGTACTATTTTGTTAGTAACCCACGATAACCGAATTTTGGATATTGCCGATCGCATCGTTCACATGGAAGATGGCAAATTAGCATAATTTTTAACATACCAAAGAATAGACATCATATCATTTCCGGTTACACCGGAATGATGTTGACTGTTGACTGTTGACTGTGCACAGTGAACAGTCAACAGTCAACAGTGAACTCGAATTTACTATTCCGATGCTAACGGATTTGATATCACCCATAACTCCCCCATTTTCAATTTTGGATGTCAAAATTTAATCCAAAATTCCCAACCCCAATCTAAACTTGTCCTTGAACTGTTGACTAATTGCTAACAACCAATCCTTGCCGGTAACTACCCAATTTTTGCAGGTACATTGCTTCTAGTTTCGGCAGAGAGGATTCCACGGAACCGCCATAACGCCGAAAAGAAGGCCAGATGTAAGCGAGTTTTCTGACTGCTGACTCCAATCGACCCGCTTCTATATCTTCTAATGCACCTTTTTCTCGGATTAACTCTATAGCCATCAAATCTTGATTTTCTGGGCTGAAATCGCTGACGCTAAATTTTTTGGCAAATCTGTCCCAAGTTGTACTGAGAAACTGATATCGCCCCGCTGCGTCTGAACAGAGTTTTTTGCCATAGCGGCGGCCGCACCTCATTTCCCTGGGATGATCTTGAAAGCTGACAAATTTCGTGCCGGTGTACTGGGTGCGGTAGCCGTCGGGGCTAGCGGTTCCTTCGGCGGCGGCAATCGTGTCGAGAAAGGCTTTGACTCGACGTTCGGGCCCAATGCTATCGAGTCGGCTATCCTGTCTCGGATCTGGTGAATTCAGGGTTCCAGTTTCGGTTGTTCGATCGCGATCGATATTATTCTCTCCTTTGTCTGCTGAACCGAGGGCCGCAACTTCCGGTAGGCGTTTCGGGGCGGGCGAGCTTTCTGCCGAGACCGATTGCCCCCACAGTCTCGGCGTCATTCGACCTAAGAAAAAGCACAAACAGATTAACAAAGTCCACGAAAGTTTAAAACGGAGGTGTTTGGACACTTGCCTGCGCTGCCGCACAGGCCACCCCTGCAGAGGGAGGGCTGCGGGCAAGATTCCCGTTTGCTGGCCGAAGGCGAACAGCGATTTCAGCGCTAGCAAGGTTTGCTTGTAGAAACCGGGTGCAAGTTTGCTCACCCTCATTGCTGCGGCGAAAGTCTCGACATCTGTCAGAGTCACTTCTGCCAGCGGTTTTTCTACAAACAGCCGAAAACGGTTGGCCGCCTGCCAGCTAAAGCGCTTGCTGCGGGGGGATTTGCGCTCCACCCACAGGCGAATTAGCTCGATGTCGGAAATGGGTTGTAGATGGCTTCCCAGATGTTCTGGCGCGTACAAGAGTACCTCCTGATATCACTTCTAGTTGAAGGTTGCCAGTTAGAACGGATGAGTGAAATAGGGATCAAGGGAAACTGGGTTCAACCATATTAAGTGATACTACTAAGCGCTCACGGGGTCAAGCTCAAGGGCCGATTGTTCGAGCAGTTGAGTGTAAGTTTGAACTTGCTGCAGGGGTTGGGATTTTTTCAACTCCATTCCCACCCAAGAAGACAGCCAGTAATTTGTGTGAACTAACGGATATTGAAAGCCTGACTCTAACTGAAACTTCTGAAATTCTTGAACAAAGATTGGTAAATATCCGTAGAGTTCGTCGCGCGGAATAAATTCTTGCGGCCCTGCTACTAGCCGAATTGTCCGGCAATTGGGACTGTGCTGTACAATTCTTGCTTATTGGCGATCGGATGAGCGGGTGAACATATCAACTTGCCACCCCTGTTTAGCCAGAGCTTCCCCTACTTGACGCACGTAAACATTTTGCCCGCCCGCTTCTTCTTTGCCAATTTCCACAGCGGGATCGCCGTGTACGGAGATGAGACCGATGCGTTTTTTAGTTAATGAAATCATGATTGTTTACCAAAAATTAAAAATATTTCAGGAGAAGATTGAAAATGCAATTTTGGCTGCAGCGCCGGGACTCGAATCTTCTAGCTAATTTGTATTAAATAGAAAAGGCTGGATCTAGAAATCATCCTTCAGGGATAAGTTACAGGGAAAAATTGACAGACGACTTCCTTCTGCTGACAGAGACGTGCAGCAGCTCAAACTCTAGATAATCTAAATAGAAATGAATGAGGGTGAAGGGAATTTCCTGGATTCTGGTCGGTGTAAAAATTGCACCTGCTTTCAGCTTGGTGTTCGAGATGCGAGGTCAGTCGAAGGTATAATTTTTACTTCTCTGGATAAATAGGTAGGGATTTGGAGAAAGCAGAAGTATGTCGCCCCGAAAACAGAATGTTACAGGGTAAGAAAAAAAAAGCCAAATTATTGCATTGAAAATTTTTCTTTCTTTCCGCCTTCCGCCTTCTGCCTTTTTCCCTCTTCCTTCTGCGTTCTGCTTCTTGCTTCTTATCTCAAACTAGGGATTCTGGTTTAACCTCAAATTTCCCGTTTGTGTAATGTTAAGAGTTCTTCCGATGTTTGCGTGCAAAGGATTCATTTTCCTTTTTCGATGTTGAGGATATTGTTTCGCGAAGTTCGCATTCTGGAGCCGTATCGGTTAGCCCAAACTTGGGTAAACTCGGCACCTAAGAAGAGAATTTGAGCGGAATAATTAATCCAAAGCAGGATAATCACGAAGGAACCCGCTGCACCGTAGGTAGAGGCGATACCGCTACCTCCGAGGTAAGCTCCAATTAGGGATTTGCCGATCGTAAACAGCACTGAGGTGATGGCAGCGCCTATCCAAACATCGTTCCAGGCAAGCTCGACATCGGGCAAGAGTTTGTAAATTAAGGCAAAAAGCATCGTGACTACGCCAAAGGAGAGAGCAAAATCCACAATCTGCCAAATGCCGACTGGTAAGTGCAGCAAGTCGTTCAACCAAGAGCTGATGGCTGCTAAAACGGCGCTAATTACTAAAGATACTAGCAGTAGAAAGCCTATGCCTAAAATCATTGCAAAAGACAATACGCGGTCTTGCAGGAATCCCCAGATCCCACGTCCGGGAGGCGGTGAAACATTCCAAATAGTATTGAGGGCTTCTTTGAGATTAGTAAACACGTTGGAAGCGCCCCACAAAAGTGTAGCGATGCCGACTAAAGTAGCAATCATTCCCGACTTGGGTTCGGAGGCTTTGAGAATTAGTTCTTGGACGGTTTGAGCGCCATCTTTGCCGATTAAACTTTGCAGTTGGGTGACGATTTGACCTTGGGCTGCGTCTGCACCAAAGACTAAACCCGCGATCGCAATTACGATAATTAGCAACGGGGCGAGGGAGAAGACTGTGTAATAGGCTAGGGCGGCGGCTAGGGTTGGGGCTTTATCTTTTTGCCATTGACTAAAAGTTTCTTTTAGCAGCGATATGACTGTTTTTAATTTCACGGCTTTTGGTTTCCTTATACTTAGCGTTCACCAAGGGATTATAAGCTGTTAGGGGTTTTTTAGCGTCGGCCACAAGACAGATTTATCGATTAGCAAATTCGGAAAATTACTTTTATGTCAGATTCCAACACAACTGTTAACAGCACCGATGTAAACTTGTCCAAAAAAGCAATGTCTTGGGCAAAATTGAGCGCCTTAGTAGCGGTGGTCAATTTATTGCTGGTGCTTTTCCATTTCAGTTACCTTCAGTTGCGCCCTGTTTATCAGAGCTTTTTTCCGGGTTTAGTTAAAATTTATGACCCAATTAAAGGCATTGATTCGAGTTTGCCAAATCCCGAATTTTTGAAAAGCGCTGACCAGTTTTGGCGAATTGATACGTTTTTTATCGGTTTTTTTGGGGCGGAATTTTTGATTAAAAGTCTGTTCCATACCCGCCGCAAACCGGGGGTAACTTGGTTTGATTTTGTGCTGAGGCGCTGGTACGAGGTGTTTCTGGTGATCCCGATTTGGCAGGGGTGGCGGATTCTGCCGGTATTGGTGCGGCTGCACAAGTCGGGTTTGGTGAATCTCGATCGCGCAGTTGCTCAAGTTACCTATGAACCGGTGGCTTATTTAGCCAATACGATGTCGGAATACATGATGGTGCGATTTATCAATCAAGCTAAAAGTTCGATCGAACAGGGCGACGCGGTGCAGATGTTGCTGGCGCAGCAGCCGTACCTTCACGTCAATCAGGAAAATACGATCGAACAAATTACCAAGCGGATTTTAGATCTGACAATTTACAAAGTTTTGCCACAGGTGCAACCGGATTTGGAAGAATTGCTGCACCACAATTTGGAAACAACAATCAAACAGTCGGATTTTTATCAAATCCTGCAAAATTTCTCTCCGATTAACATTTTGCCGACGGAGATGACGGAACAGCTAGCGAATTATTTGGCTCAAACTGCTGTTGATGTGGTAGCTACTACTTATGAAGACGATAAAGGTCGAAAAATTTTAGATAATTTCAGCCAAGAATTTAATCAAAGTTTGCGGCGGGAATTGCAAGATGAGAAAACTCTAGGGGAATTGCAGTCGCTGCTGTCGGATTTGTTGGAAGAAGTGAAGTTGAATTACATTCAAGGCGGGTTGAAGTCCGATCCGGTGCAGACTTTTACGGAAATTAATTCGCTCCGGGGAGTAAGGGAGAGTTGATACAGCAATGAGTTGCGGTTTTGTGAATTGGATTCTTTTTTTTACTCACATCTTGCATCATTGTCCAGAACAGGCCGGAAAGCCTGTTCCACAATAAAATTTATCTCTTGTGGAACAGGCCGGAAAGCCTGTTCCTAAACAAGTAATTTAGAATGGTGCAATATCTCAGTTAAAACGAACCGCGAAGACGCCAAGGGCGCGAAGGAAGAGAAGAGAAAGAGTTCACAAGTTCTACGGGTAAGGTGCGCCTCGGCGCGCCTACGAATAAGGGTAGTGGGGATATCCGATAGCTGAGGCAGTCAATCAATCTGAATCGACAGCTAAAATAAACGTATTAGTCAAAAACATCTATCCTATTAGATATCTATCTTGAACAACCTTGCTTGCCTGGAAATAGAAGTCGCCCAAACACTGCTGAGATTAGCAATGTTGCTGGGATTAACACTTTTAATCGCATTTTTTGTGGCGGCAGAATTAGCATTAGTCTCAGCCGATCGCCATCAAATCCGCCAACTGGCTCACTTGCGCGATCGCCCAACCGCCAAAACCGCCGAACTCGTCCACCAAGCGCAGAAGAACATACCGCATTACCTGTCGGTGACTCAAACAGGCACAACGGCAGGGAGCTTGCTGTTGGGTTGGTTGGGCGAGAGTGCGACTGTACACTGGATCGAGCCGTGGATCGACAAATTGCCGATCGGTCATTTACCCGCCATGTTGAGCGCTCATTCGATCGCAGTTCCCGCAGCTTTTATCTTTGTAACTTATGTAGAAATAGTCTTAGGAGAACTAATCCCCAAAGTATTAGCAACCCACGCCCCAGAACGCACCGCTTTGCTGTTGATGCCGGCCCTCGAATTCTGCTCAAAATTACTGTGGCCGCTGCTAGCAATTCTCAACGGTACCGTGCGGCTGCTGACTGGTTGGATTACCAGTAAAGAGCCTCAACCGCTGGTGTCACCTTCCCAGGCAACTTTCGTTCAAAAAGATGCTCATTCGGCACTAATTTCTGGCAATTGGGAAGTGACAGCAGTTAACGAAAAACTCGGGTTAAACCTGCCGACTAACCAAGCTTATCAAACAATCGCCGGATTCGCGATCCACAATTTAGGTAAAATGCCCAATCAAGGCGATCGGCTATTGTGGGGCGAGTTAGAAATAGAAGCAGAAAATGTAGTAGAAGGCAGTTTAGAAACAGTGCTCTTGCGCCAGGTAACTCGCCCTTTGTTTGAGCCGCAACATCCAGAACTTGTGTTAAATTGATACTAAATCAGGCTTAAATACTTCCTCGATCTATGTGTGTGAGGTTGTAATTAGTCGCTCAGTGCGACAATGTAACAGAAATCTGCAAATTGCATAAAGCACAGTTTATGAGGTGGATATGCTAAAAACACTTTGGGCTACTGTTCGACAAGGGAAAATTGAACTGCTGGAGTTATCAGAGTTACCCGAAGGGGCAAAAGTATTAGCAACAGTTTTACCTGATGAAGAAGCTGAGTTTTGGCTTCAAGCCAGTCAAACATCACTAGATACAGTTTGGGATAATACTGAGGATGATGTCTATGCCCAGCTACTCTAAAAATGACATAATTTTGGTTAGATATCCCTTTTCAGACTTGTCTAGCTCTAAGGTAAGAGTAGTGCAGTATTTACTACCCGATGGGTTCGGTTGTCCGTAAGCTGAGCTTTTTAGCAGACGTTAGACTTGAGAAGTGGTCATTGAGTAACAAATTATGCCTTTTACAAACTATGCCTTAGATAACTACTTCGCTCAGGGAATTTCAGAATTGTCTGAGTGTAATGCTCCGGATCTAGCAGAGCACTCCGCTGAGGTACAAGATTTGATTCATAACTTTTTCCTTAATTCTATATTCATATTTCCTATTAAAACCGAGTACAAACCTTATATTTTTGGCATCATCCGTCGCGTACAAATGGCTTTAGTTGAGTATCAAAATGGTCGTACTCTACTGCTTTTATTTTTAAATGAGAGCAAAAAGAACAAATCTTTATATTTTCAAGCGCTTTCTCATTTTGAAATAGCAGTTACACAATTATATCAGGCTTACGAATTTCGGAGAAAACTAGAAAAAAAGATAGAGTCAAAGGAAACGAAATTGTTTGAGAAAGGAGACGGTAGCTCTCTTGAAAAGCTTAATAGACTTTCCAATATTAGCAAACATCTTGAAACGTCGTCAACTATACCTGAAGGAAATTTACACCATGTTTGGATTTCCAACAATGGTATTTGTGCAAGCGGAGTCACAATGTCGTTTACAGAGTTAGCAGACCTTGTTAAAGAATACGTAGTAGCTCTTGCTAATGCCTTTTCTAATCCAAATCAAGATTCAATTCCCTAACTAATCGATCGCGCCAGATCGGCCTGGGCGAGTCGCTGCCCGCCCAGCGCGATCCGTTTACTTCACCGCAAGCTCGATCGCACCCCCAACAAACTGCTCGTAATCCGCCAACAACCACTCCGGCAAACAAGTATTCGCATCCTGAACCCGCAACTGTCCTAGGCGACAATACAGCATCGCCGCCAACAAATTATTTACAGCTTTAGGCGCTCCAAACCCTTTACTCAACTCAACAACCAATGATTTGAAAAACTCGCGATCGCTGTCATGCAGCGGCTCGTTAATAAACCCGCTTCCTAGCATTGCTTTGTAGCCCTTACCAAAATCGCTCCGGTACAAAACTTCTACTTGTTCGCCGGAAACGCTCAGCCACAAATCGGCAATTTGCTTGCGAATATCCCGCAAATCTGCTATTACCAATTCAGCCGTCGGGTCGATTTCATAAAGATTAACCGCAGCAGTTAATTGATTGAGAAACTGCGGCAGATAATCGGGTTTTGCAAGTGTTGGTTCTGTTGTCGCGAATACGCTCTCAAACACCTTTTCATAATCTTCAAGCAACCACTGCGGCAAGCGGGTGCGAGCATCGGGAACCCGCATTTTTCCCGGAACAAAATACAGCATTGCCCCCAGCAGAGCATTGATAGCTTGAGGCTGCACCAACCCTTTGCTAATTTCGGTCAATTGCTGCAAAAATTTTTGTTCTGCTTCAGTCATTGCTTCTGCTTGCAAGCCACATCCTAGTATTGCTTGATATCCCTTGCGAACTTCTCCTCGGTAAAACTTTTCTAGTTTCTCTGAAGGAACAGTCAGCCAAAAATCAGCCATTTGTTTTCTGATTTGGCGGAGTTCCAAAACTACGGATTCGTCTGACGAATCAATGCGGTAAAGATTGACGCATCCTAACAGTTGATTCGCAAATTGCGGGGATTGAATGTATTGAGCTAGCAAGTCAGAACTTGAATCAGACTTGACGGCGGCTTCAGTCTCAAAAACTTGTTCGTAATCCCCAATTAACCAGTGTGGCAAACGGTTACGAGCTTCGGGAATTCGCATGGTTCCCGGTGGGAAATACAGCATCGCCGCGAGCAAGGCGTTGACAGCTTTGGGATGCACTAATCCTTTGCTAATCTGGGTTAATTGCTGCAAAAATATTTGTTCGCTTTCGATCATCGGTTGACGTTGGAAACCGCTCTTGAGCAGGATTTGATAGCTGTTACCGGGCGCGCTTTTGTAGGCGGTTTCAAGGTTTTCTGTGGGAAGGTTCAGCCAAAAATCAGCGATTTGTTTGCGGATTTGACGCAGTTCGGATATTGCTGAGATGTTTGATGAGTTTCTTTGGTAAAGCTTGACGGCATTCGAGAGCATCTCGCCCAAATCTGCCTGTTTGGGAATGCTATCTTGTAAGCTGCGGGATGCTTCCAGGTGGCTCGTTTGCCATTTGCCAAAGAGTTGTTGGAATAATTTGCCGATCGCCCCCGAGTATGCAACACTATCAAAACAGGCGGGATTGCCCTGCATTTTTTGCTGAATTTCCTGCCGTTTTTGCTGGCGCAGTTGCGGGTTAGTGCCGAGGGTAACGGCTAGCTGAATGTAGGATGCTTCGTCATGGGCGATTAAATCTGGCATCAAGAGCGATCGTACCACAGCCGCTCCCATGCGCGATCGTAAAGTATTCCCATCCCTAACCACCGTTGGAAGTCCCACTTCTAACGGATCTACAAGGGAAGTAGTCCCCGCATAGGGATAGGAATCCAAATAAACATCCCCCAACTTCAAAACTTCTTTAACATCCGCACGGTTAGGAAAACTCTTCAACACCCGCAAACGATTACTCTCAATGCCATACTTAGCAAAAACGGCTTTCATATTATTCACAAAAGCCGCCCCTGGATAATAATTAGTCCAGCTAGGGCCAAAAGGCATTAAAAACAGCACCGAATTAGGAACAGCCGCCATAATCTTTGCCCATGTTTCCCTTAACTCCGGCACTAGCTTATACAAATTCGCACTCGAAATAAAAACAACCGATTCCTCGGAAATGCCGATACTATTTCTGGTAAAATTAATGTTAGGAGTGTAAGGTTCGAGGGTATAGCTAAAACAGCATCCAGGGCCGTCAATAGTTGCTAATTCCTCGCGATAATGCTCCTGTCCTTCAGGTGCAGGTTCCATCAACTTACCAGCAATGTAATAGTCAATGTGTCGTATTCCTGTAGTCACAGGAGAATTAAAACAAGTAGTTTGTACCCGCGCCAATCGATGCAGCGCCAGTAAACTAATCGGGTGAGTAACCGCAGTAATATTTGTAGCTATCAGCAGAATATCTAAATCATCAGCGCGGATTGTCAGAACTTGACTTGGCAAGTCATTCGACAGTTTAACCAGTCTGTCAGCGCGACTCTGACAATACTGTTCTAGTTTGTTCCCGTCGAGATTAAGAGCGTACAAAATAATTTCAAATTGCTCTCGGTTCAGATATTCAAAAGCGGGTAACGTGGCGAAAGTTTCCGTCATCGCCCCAAAATGTTTAGTCAGAACACCGACCCGAATTTTCTGTCTGTTTGCAGGCCTTGCCGGAAAAATGCAATCAATGGCAGCCCCGCGATTTTTCATCGCAAATTCAATAATATCTGCCCGCTTCCTGTATATTTCTTTGAGATTTTCGCTATTGAAATACAGCGGGATGAAGTTAGCAGTTTGAGTGAAAAACCAGGCAATTTCCTGCCAAACTTGTGAATTTTGGTTTTGGAATATATTGCGGTGTACGTAACTAACCCATCCCTGCACGTAGCGGCAATAATTGTCAGCCTCTCCTAGTTCTTGAAAGAGAGTCGGCGCCGCAAACATAAATTTGAGATAGTCGTTGACAAACCAATTGGGTATAGCTGCGTTTTCATACTTCAGCAACAACTGGTCAGCCCGACGGTAAAGAGCGGCTGCTAGTAAGTAGTTAACATCTTTGAGAGTTTTAATTCCCTGAGATATATGTGCTGCTAGTTGAGCTATCAAACTCTGTTCGGCATCTGTTAGTGCTTCATATTTGATAGTGCTGTTGAGCAGCATTTGATGTGCCTTACCTGCATCGCCGGAGTAGGCAGTTTCTAGTTTTTCTGCGGGTAGATTCACCAAATAATCGGCAAGTTGTCGGCGGCAGTCGCGGATGTTAGCCAAAGCAACTTGATTAGTTTGGTCTTTTTGGTAATCTCCCAAGTATTGAGGAAGGGAAGCTAAGAATTGTTCGGGTTTATTAATTTGAGCTAATTCATCAGCAATTAAGTTACCGTGTTGCTGCAAAATTTGTTCTGACCAACGAACTTCTTCGGGTTTATAAAGTTGAGAGTGTAGGCGAACAATTGTAGCTCTCATTAAGTCTAATTTTGGGCGTTCTCCCGCCATTTTTTGGGTTCTGCTAGAGCCGTCGCCATGTTGCCTATAGTACAGGTAAGGCTGAGGTAATCGATCGCCTAACCAGCCTTTTTCATAGGCAGAAATCCAAAATTCCCAATCTTCGCATCCCAGCTTCATCACTTTTTTCAAGCCGCCTACTTGCTCGTAAATCTCCCTTCTAAATAGGGAAGTAGCAGGGGCTTGATTGTCTCTCAAAAACCGATTAGCATTAAAGTCACCGTGAACAACTAAATCGCAGTTGGCTCCGAAGTGCTGCACATCTGTATAAACAAAACCAACCTTGGGTTTTGCTAATAAAATTTCCACGCACTCCTCTAGAAATTTGGGATGAAGTTTATCATCAGCATCTAGGAATAAAATAAACTTTCCTGACGATTGCTGCACGCCAACATTTCTCGAATCAGCGGGCCCGGTGTTGGGTTTATCGATCAGGCGCAGCGCTTTTTGAGGATACAATTGAATTAAATAGTTTGCGAAGTTGTTGGTATCATCGGTGCTGCCGTCATTGACAATGATGCACTCCCAGTTTTGATAGGTTTGACTGACAACACTTTCTACAGCTTCTCTGAGTAGATTTGCGTGGTTGTAGCAGGGGATGATGATGCTGACGAGTGCTGGTTCGGATGTGCGGTAGGGCATGGCATTTAGCTGTGACGGAGAGATGGCAACGGGGACGGTAGTGGCGGGTTTGACACCTCGGCGGATGATGCCGTATTCATTCCATATCTTAAGCGTTTCTTGTTGCGATCGCCCTGAACCATGTTCTAAACCTTGTTCGTTGTGGTAATAAAGCCCAATGATTTCCGGGATGCGGCACATATTTTCTGTTTTGCCAATCCGCAACCAAAATTCGTAATCCCCAGCCGCAGTCAATTCTGCTCGGAAATAGCCATGTTTTTCGTGCAGAGATTTTCTCCACATCGGCTGAGAACCTGTGATGCAGCGCTGTTCCAGTTCCCCATAGGAAAATTCCGGCCAATTCCACCGCGTTTTAGATTGCGTCCCCGCCCAAGTATCATTAACAACATTCGTAATTAATTGATCTCCGTAAACCAGAGCAGTTTCTGGTTGCGAGTCTAAATAATTAGCCATGATTTCCAATGCGTCGGGGCGGTGTCTGTCGTCGGCGTTCGCATTAGTAATGTATCTGCCTCGCGAAATCTGGATTCCTCTATTCCAAGCCCCATAAATGGTTTCCCGTTCTGGTATCCGGCAGTAAATTATGTTGGGATATTTAGCTTGAAACTCCCGTGCTATCGCTCCTTCGTTCTGTTCGGAATTGCTGTCAATTATAATGATTTCGAGTTCGCCAGCTTTGTAAAGGCTTTGGTTTACGAGGTCTTCCAGACATCCGCGCATAAACCTTTCTGAGTTGTAGGTAGAAACTATGGCGGAGACTTTTATTGAATTTGCAATTTGAGTGGTTAAATATTGTCTTGGATATTGAATTTTTTCCGTCTGCTTGTCAATAAATGCCATGAATTGAACTGCAACATTCGTTAGCTCGCTTTGCAAACGGTTCTTGTCATCAATTAGCATTTTTTCAAATCTGCTAGACAAGTTGGAGTCGAAAAACTCCGTGAAGTGAATGCCTTTTGTTTGCCAAAAATTGTTGATGTAATTGACCTGATGTTTGATATGATAGGCAACAGGACTAGCAAGATATTTCAACTTGAGATTTTTCTGATGAGCGGTAAGCGGTATCCACAAATCCCACCAGGGAAGACCTAAACTAAATTGGGAAGTTGGAAACTGTTCTAACAGTTGTTTGTCAAAGAAGAAGAAATCAAATCCTTGAGCATAAATTTTTCCTTCTGTGTTTTCAGATGTCTCGACATCGACTCGCGAACCGAAAACTATGGAATTTTCCGCTTCTTTGCAGATTAAGGCGAGAAAATCGTCACCAGCTTTCAGGCGGATGTCTGAGTTGACTATGCCGCAGATTTTTGTAGGGCGATCGCGCAAATATGCAAACATATCATCAAGATACACTAGCGGTCTTCCCGCTTCGACCCGTGCATCGCGGTTTACCGCATGAAAAGTAACATTTTCATAGATGGGCTGTAGTTGGCTAATTTCTTCAGGGCTATTGAGCGAAACAGGGGAAAATCCCAGACTGCGCCAGCTTTCTACAGCCGCCCGCTGATTCTCAACATTTCCCGGTGCTATGCTGGTGACGATGATGGTATTGTCGATCGCACTCACAGACAAGCCACTCGAACTCAAATTACCCGCATCTTGACTGGGAAGTGGTTGTTTGACATAAAAAGCATCTCCCCAAGATGGATGGGAAGGATTGGCCATCGCTACTCGCACAAAGCCGTATGATGAGAGAAAATCATCAATTTGGTCAATTAACGCGCACCCTTCATAAAGTTCTTCGCGATTAACTTCTGTGATAATTGCGTCTATATATTTCAAAGTCTCGACAGCGCCTTGAAAAGCCAAAAGTTCTGCCCCTTGAATATCAATATTAATGATATTAAAATCGGCTGAAGTGAAGGGGCTTTGTTCCAGAAGTGCGTCTAGAGTTTTCGAGATGACGGTAACTTGATTTACCTCTACCATGCCGGGGTAAATATCTTTATGCAGCTTCAGGGGCAGAATGCTGCTGCTCATATCGTGGGAATTCACTCGCAGATTGACTGTGCCATTTTCGTTGCTGACAGCGCAATTTGCCGCCCACACATTAGGAAGTCCAGCTATATTCTGTTTCAATCTTTCAAAGACAGAAGGATTAGCCTCTATGAACAGCACTTTTGGCACGCCCATCGCTTGATATTCCTTCATTTCTTGCCCTTCGTGGGCTCCGATGTGAATCAGACCGCGCGGGGTAATCGAGTGTTCCTGACAAAGTTTCTGTAAGTTTAGATATCCTTTTGTTGCTATCACTTCATTGCTGCTATTTTTAGCTATTCCGCTACCAGAAATATGATGTTGATTTGCCTCGAATTTAGCATAAATATCTCCCCACAGTAAGGAGTCATTGCTAGATTCTAGGTACTTGACAAGGCGTTCCTCGGAAACCCATTCAGGAAATACTAAATTAGCTTGTTCGCCATTGGCAAAATTGAAAAGCTTATATCCGAGAGTTTTCAGGTGGTTTATGCACTTTTTTGTATCGTCAATAAATTCTATGGCAAACTCAAATGATATATAAGGAATTGGTGTAGATAGTCCCTTTAATACTTGATACTCGAAGCCTTCTACATCTATTTTACAAAAATGTGGTCGTCCCCACACTTCGATCATCTCATCTAAGGTAGTAACTTCTACGCTAACAGTTTCATTCCATTGGTAGTTAGCAAAACGTCCGGTCTGCCATTTTTTAGAAAAAGTTGATATGTAATTCGCATCATTACATACTGAAAGCTCCATCGTTCCCTTTTGTTCTGCCAATCCCTTGTTAACGATGGCGATATTTTGATTGTGCTGGTATTTTTCGGTCAAGATGTTGACACAGTTTGGCTGGGGTTCAAAGCATATTACTTTCGCTCCAGCGGCAGCATAGACCTCTGTTTTTTGCCCTCTATTTGCCCCGACATCAAAAACAATATCTCCAGGTTGAACAAAGTTACGAATAAAATTAATTGCCATTGATGATTTAATTTCCATTGTTTTTAAGTCCATTTTTAGTGTCTCCAGATGAAAGTCTAAATTAAGAGTTTAGCTGAATCATTATTCTGAAATTTCAACCTTTTACAAGAGATTTTATAGGACGGCGAAGGTCTGATGCTTAACTTTTTTGAGTTATTCCCTATAGGGAAACAGCCTTGAGCCTTGCCCTTGGTTCTGTCGTATCAGCTCGATCGCGCTCCTGTTACTCCAAAGCTTCTTCACAGTTATACGCCAAGTCGGCTACCAAAACAGCACAGGAGCGCGATCGCCACTTTTATAATGCACTTGACAAATATTACTTTATAGTGTATGAAAAATGCACCCGTTAGTAAAGCACTCCCATCTCCTGACGAAGTGAAGGAACCTTCGGTTTCCACGACCTCACCTCAGACCGCAGAGCCCTGGCCGGGATTCCTCCCACGCAAAAACAAGTTACAATTACGTTAAGATTGATGAACATAAATAAAAAATCCCAAATCACAGGGACTAAATAATTAGGAGGATCGACCTCGGTGAATAAACGGTGGAGAAACGCTGGCCTGTACGCACTGCTGGCTATTGTAGTCATTGCCTTAGCAACGGCTTTTTTTGACAAACAGCCCCCAAGCCGCGAAGTTTGGAAGTACAGTCAATTCATTCAGGAAATCGAAGGCAAGAGAGTAGACAAAATAAATATCAGTTCCGATCGCAGCAAAGCCCTCGTAACGGCTCAAGATGGCAACAAGGTACTGGTTAACCTGCCGAACGACCCAGAACTGATCAACATCCTGACCAAAAATAAGGTAGACATTTCAGTTCTGCCCCAAAACGACGAAGGTTTCTGGGTAAAAGCCCTCAGCAGCCTGTTCTTCCCGATCCTGCTCTTGGTGGGACTGTTTTTCCTGGTGCGACGCGCCCAAAACGGGCCCGGCAACCAAGCCATGAACTTCGGCAAATCCAAAGCTAGAGTTCAAATGGAACCTCAAACTCAGGTGACATTCGGCGACGTAGCCGGCATCGAACAAGCCAAGCTAGAACTCGCCGAAGTCGTGGACTTCCTGAAAAATGCCGATCGCTTCACCGCAGTCGGAGCAAAAATCCCCAAAGGCGTACTGCTAGTGGGCCCTCCCGGAACAGGCAAAACCTTGCTCGCCAAGGCAGTGGCTGGAGAAGCAGGCGTTCCCTTCTTCTCGATTTCCGGTTCAGAATTTGTGGAAATGTTCGTAGGTGTGGGTGCTTCCCGCGTCCGCGACTTGTTTGAACAAGCTAAAACCAACGCTCCTTGCATCGTATTTATCGATGAAATTGATGCGGTAGGTCGCCAGCGGGGAGCTGGTTTGGGCGGCGGTAACGACGAACGGGAACAAACCCTGAACCAGTTGCTGACCGAAATGGACGGTTTTGAAGGCAATACAGGCATCATTTTGATTGCTGCTACGAACCGCCCCGACGTGCTGGATGCTGCGCTGCTGCGCCCGGGCCGTTTCGATCGCCAAGTTGTGGTCGATCGCCCCGACTTCTCCGGCCGCCTGGAAATTCTCAACGTTCACGCCCGCGGCAAAACCTTGTCGAAAGATGTGGACTTGGAAAAAATCGCCCGCCGGACACCCGGTTTCACAGGTGCCGATTTGGCCAACCTGCTGAATGAATCGGCAATTTTGGCCGCCCGCCGCAACTTGACCGAAGTCTCGATGGATGAAGTCAACGATGCGATCGACCGCGTGCTCGCAGGCCCAGAAAAGAAAGACCGTGTGATGAGCGAAAAGCGCAAAACCTTAGTAGCTTACCACGAAGCCGGTCACGCTTTAGTCGGTGCCCTGATGCCCGACTACGATCCCGTGCAGAAAATTAGCATTATCCCCCGCGGCCGCGCTGGCGGTTTGACATGGTTCACACCGAGCGAAGATCGGATGGATTCTGGCTTGTATTCTCGCTCTTACTTGCAAAATCAAATGGCGGTAGCTTTGGGCGGCCGCATTGCTGAAGAGATTGTCTTCGGCGAAGAAGAAGTCACGACTGGCGCTTCCAATGACTTGCAGCAAGTGGCAAGAGTAGCACGGCAAATGGTGACTCGCTTCGGAATGAGCGATCGGCTAGGCCCTGTAGCTCTCGGTCGCCAGCAAGGGAATATGTTCATGGGTCGCGATATCATGGCCGAACGCGATTTCTCTGAAGAAACCGCAGCGACGATCGATGATGAAGTGCGTTTGTTGGTAGAGCAAGCTTACCGTCGCGCTAAAGATGTACTCGTCGGCAACCGCCACGTCCTTAATGCTTTGGCAGATATGCTAGTTGAAAAAGAAACTGTCGATTCCGACGAATTGCAAAATTTGCTAGCCAACAGCGATGTGAAAATGGCGACGATCGCCTAATCAATTTTGGATTTTGGATTTTAATCTTTAGATTAAATCTAAAGTTTAAAATAGGTAATTGGGGTGGTTCTGGGATTGTCTGGAATCGCCCCGATTTTTTTGTGTCGCGGGCTGTTTTAGAGAAAATCCGCTGACATCGGAATTATACCAGAGTGCGATCGTCCCCGATCGCGAGGAGATCGCGAGTGATCTGGCGATCGCACTGTATCATTTGTATGTAACCGGACTTGAACTTCACCCTTGATAAACTTCTCGCCGGTGACGAACTTTACTGATATCGATCGTGCGGCTGTCGTCATCAATGGTGTAGATTACCCTGTAATCACCAATCCGAATTCGCCAACCATTTTTCTCCCCCTTTAACTTGAGACACCCCGGCGGGCGCGGGACACTTGCTAAAGCATTTATCTGGGGATAAATTCGGCTGCTGATTTCAACGGGCAGAGCATCCAGGTCTTTTTGAGCCGAACGTGCAGTAATGACCAAGTAATCAGACATTCAACATACCCTTTTTCTCAAGCTGCTGCTTAACTTCTTCCCAGGGAACTCTTGGTTCATCTTTTCTAGATTCAATGGTCAAAGAGTCATAAACATCCTCCCAGAGTTCGCCGTGCTTCTCGAAGTCGAGCACCACCGCAATTTTTTCGCCTTCGCCGTCAACTAAAAACTGAAAGTCTGTCGGTTCGCCGCATTCAGCCAGCACGTCAACCCAGAAATTGCTGTGTTCTTTGAGGTCAACAATTGCAGCAGTTTTGTTGCCTAGATTATCGGTTAAAAATTGAACGCCGCGCATATTGTAGTTTGGCATATATCGAAGTTTGTAATGTGTACTAAAATTATATCCTAGTTAGAATGATACTAATTTCCCCAAAAAAAGCAACTGTATGCCCATGTTCCAAACCATACCATAATAATCATTAGTAGACCTTTGGCTAAAGTCACCTCTTGAAACTATTTGCGTTGATCTGCGTGCATCTGCCTAGTATCTGCGGTTGATCGGCTCTATCAAAATTTCATGCAAGAGGTCTATTGATTCTCAATCTTAAATCTAAAATTTCAAATCGCATGAATCATCAATCTTGGTTGACACAACTAAAAAAATACCGGGCGATCGCAGTCATCCGTTCCTCCGAAAAAGAACTCGCTTCACAGATGGCTTCATCGGTAGCAGCCGGAGGAATCCAGTTTATTGAAATTACTTGGAACACCCACAAAGCCGCTGAATTAATTGCCGAACTCCGCTCGGAATTCCCTACTTTTAGTATTGGCACTGGCACCTTATTAAACTTAGAACAGTTGCAACAAGCAATAGACTGCGGCGCTCAATTTCTGTTTACTCCCCACACCGATTTAACTATGATTAAAACAGCAGTTGACGCCGGAGTGCCGATCGTCCCTGGTGCTTTTTCTCCCACAGAAATTGTGACCGCGTGGCAAGCCGGCGCTACCTGCGTTAAAGTGTTTCCGATATCGGCTTTGGGAGGCGCGGCTTACCTGAAAAGCCTGCAAGGCCCTCTGGGACACATTCCTTTGATTCCCACTGGCGGGGTGACAGTGGAAAATGCGAAGGTATTTATTGACGCTGGGGCGATCGCCGTTGGTTTGGCCGGAGACTTATTTCCGAAACACTTAGTGGAAAATCGAGATTGGGAGGCGATCGTCCAAATCGCCCAAACTCTTACCCAAAAGTTAACAATTAGTTAAGCTCTCTTTCCCAATCCAACATTTCAAATCTACAATCTAAAATAGGACAAGCCAATCTAAAATCTAAAACTTGTACTGAGCGAAGCCGAAGTATCTAAAATCTAAAATAGTACGAGGTGTGAGAAATGAACAGCATTATCAACTCAATTTACTTCCGCCGCGCTGGAACTTTCTGTGCCGGCTGCGCCCTCACTTTTGCTACATTCTGCGGTGGTTCAATGACCGCATTTGCCAGCGAACAGCACAACATAATTGCCAATAAAATTATGCTGTTGCAGCAATCCAGTGAACGCTGGATTGAAATAGATTTGTCAAGACAAAGATTAATAGCTTGGGAAGGAAATCAACCTGTTTATGCGGTGATTATTTCCAGCGGCAAATTATCCACTCCCACCCGCACGGGAACCTTTGCCGTTCAAACCAAATACCGCGTTGCCAGAATGACTGGGCCGGACTACGATGTGCCCGACGTTCCCTATACAATGTATTACGACGGGGGCATGGCAATTCACGGCGCTTACTGGCACAATTTGTTTGGCAATCCCGTCTCTCACGGCTGCACAAATGTAGCTGTAAATCACGCTAAATGGCTGTTCGATTGGGCCTCGGTGGGGACACCCGTGGTGGTGCACAAATCTCAGGTTTAGGGCATTGGGAATTGGGCATCGGGCATCGGGCATAGTCGAACATTATTAGAACTGATGCACCGGTTTCTTCGATCGGAGTTCATCAGTTCTGGTTTTTTTAGCTTGCTGACTTTACTGCTGTTTTTATACTAATTCTCAAAACTCATGCCACAGTATCTGTAGGGTGCGTCGCCACCCTTAAATCTTAAAGAATATCCACAATCTTTGAGCGACGCACCTTACACGAGCGGGTGAGCGTAAACAAACCCACACTCATCATTGTTGCAAGACTTTAGATAATTGGTATTAACAACAATCCCAATTGTATAAAACTTTACTAAAATCTAATTCTCTGAGTGCTGATTCATCAATAAAAAAGTTACCGACACCACTGTCTCCCCACATGATATCTACTGTCTCATTGGCATCGCTATCCATTTGGAATAGAAGAATGTCTAGCTTTTGTTTTTGCTCAGAGGTATTACTACATTTTCTTACGTCGTCTTGTGTAAAATAAGGATAACCACCTATTTTATGACCAAAGGAATGCGATATTTCTCGGTACTCATCCTCAATTTCAGGGTTCCTAAATAACTCATGGATTTCCGAGCCTAACAGTTCGGTAAATTTGTAGTCAATGGTACTAATCGGCGCATATTTTTTAGTAAATTGCAAGCTGCAACAGCCATTAACAGGAATAAATTCTAGTTCCGGCAAAAAATCATAATTGGTAATGATGTTTTCAACTCGGAAGTCGGGCTGAGGAAAATAGATTATTTTGAATCTGTCTTCGACTGTGGGATTATCAACATCGGCGGAATTGCCCAAATCTAAACCATATAGGTCATCGTCGGCTATATAGAACTGTAAAATCCCCCGATCGGGAAAACCATCTAAAGGCGGTACTTCAGAAAAGTTGATTTGTGCTAGCAAGAATAAATATTTACCGTCAGCAGTTTTTGGATACTCAAAGCCTTTAGGTAAATAAGGAAATCCCCCAAATTTACTCTGCCACCAATTAACGTCATCATTATTCTGGGTTTGAATTTCGATGTAAGGTTTAATGGTAGCTTCGATTCTGTCGCGATACTTTTCTAGTTCGGGAGAGAGTGGACATTCTAGTTTGTAGTTCATCTGCTTTTAACAATTTGTTTTGAACGCCATCAGTAGGGTGCGCCGAAGCGCACCTTACCTGTAAAGTCTATCCTTAACTTAACTGCACCACTGGTTTGTCCTCTAACAACGTTTCATTCGTCAGCAAATCTTCCACAGTAATCCGCAAAAATCGCTGTTCGTCAACGCGGAAGAAGATTTTGATGCGATCGCCCCCCGGATACCCCGGCGGTGTCAATTGCGCGATACTGCGAGCTCCATCTTTGTCATTTAGGGGCTGTACCGAGGTTTGGCCGGCGATTTGGCGAGTAATCAGCCGATCGCCATCAAAATATATCTCCGTCCCGCCAGTTTCCGCTCCCAATTCACCGATAATTAATTCAATACTCGGCTGATTTTCTAAAGAAGCTCCCAAGACTAATTCTACCGGTTCGCTCATCGGATAAGACTGGCCCGATTTAATTAAACTGTGCCAACTGTGGCAATTTTCGCGGCGGTTCCAGTAGCGAATTCCGTAACTGTGATAGAGAAAATCTTTGATTTCTATGCCTTGACTCAATTGTAGAGCACCTTGGGCGATCGCCTCAAAGGGTTTGTCGCACCGAATCTTTGCCGGCTCGAAATATTGCTCAACCCAACGCTTTACGGCGGGAATTTGAACAGTACCGCCAACGAGCAAAACTGCATCAATGTCGTCAATTTCTAAACCTTGGCGGCGCGCTTGCTGCAATACTTGATTCATGCACTCGTCGAGGTTGTCAAAAAACTGATGTTCGGCGAGGATAGATTCAAAGCCATCACGGTCTAATTCTAATTCGTAACTCTCAAAATTTTCATCATCAAAATAAACCTCAACCGCCTTATTTACCAAAGATAACTGAATCTTTAACCGTTCTGCCAATCTCGTTGTAATCGGAGATTTTGCCAGCCCTTTCGTTTTGAAAAAATAGTCAACCAGCCAATTATCAATATCAGAACCGCCCAAATTTTGTCCGGATTTAGCCAAAACCCTAGCAACTTTTGCCTTTTGTGCCGAAGATTCAGCTAATAACTTTTCGCCCCATTTCAGCAGAAAACCCAGGGGCTTTTTGCCAGCAGAAATATCCAGGCGCACTAAAGAAAGGTCGAGAGTTCCGCCGCCGAAATCAATGACTAAGAGAATTTCGCGATCGGCTAAACCGTAACCCAAAGCAGCCGCAGTCGGTTCGTCCAACATCCGTACCTGTTCTACTTGCAGAGATTCAGACACTTTACCCAACCAATGGCGGTAAGCTTCAAAACTATCTACGGGCACAGTAAAAATTAGAGAATCTACAGGCAAAGGTAGTTCGCGAATTGAGTTGACAATTTTACTCAAATACCACTCACCTACTCGTTCAAAATCCACAATTTGCCCGTCTAGTTCCGGCACAAAACCCTGAACTACAGTGCCAATTCCCCGCTTGAAATTGCGGAAAAACCTAGAATCTCCACTCAGATCGAGACCTCTGTCGCGGACTTGTTGACCGAGTATTACTTTACTTTGAGCAGCGTCCTCAACGTAGAGCAAACTGGGAATTAGGGGCGGGTTTTGAGCTGAGATTGCCGACAATCCCGGTAATTTCAAAGTTTCTGGCTGCTGGATGGCCTGATTCCAGCGAGCGACGACGGTGTTGCTAGTTCCAAAGTCAATGGCGATCGTCATTGGGCCAAAATACACAGCTATTAGGGATTAGATTATATTATGGTATTTTGAGCCGCAAATGCAAACAGGCGATCGAATTGTTCTTACATGAACATTTTGTTGCAACTGAAAAGGCACGCCACTTTGATAAGCGGCACAAAACTCCCCTGTCTGCAGCAGCCAAGCTTTTACCTTCGATCTCAATACAATTTTTCAAATGTCGCGTGAAAAATGCTGGATAATGGCGATCGCAAAACAGCACTATTGGCTTTAACACTACTTGTCCCTGCGGCTAGTATTGGTATCATAGCAGCCTTGTATATTGCCCCTGGAAGCTGGGGACAAACACTGTCAGTCTTTTGTCAAGTTTGGTTGCTGGTTTTTCCGATCGCGTGGTCTGTTTTTGTCGATCGCGAAAAGCTCAGTTTATCCCTACCCAAGCGCCAAGAATTGCTGGCTGGATCTATTTGGGGAATATTCATGTTTGCGGTGATTGTGGGTATCTACAGCCTTTTCGGTCAGCACTGGATCGATCCTGTAGTTGCTAAAGAAAAAGCGCAGCAATTAGGTATTAGCAGCCCTAATATTTACTTGATGATTGAAGCATATTTTGTGCTAGTTAACTCGCTGATTGAAGAATTCACTTGGCGGTGGTTTGTCTGCAACAAATGCCAGATTCTGATGCCGGGAACAGGAGCAATATTTCTCAGTTCACTATTTTTCACCCTCCACCACATTTTTGTCATCGCAGCCTACAGCGACTGGCGCGGTGTGATTTTAGGCTCATTAGCTGTCTTTGCCGCCGGGATAATTTGGTCGCAGTGTTATCTAACTTACCGTTCGCTTTGGCCTAGTTATATCAGCCACGCGATCGCAGATTTAGCGCTGGCAATTATTGCTTGGCAAATCCTCTTTAATTAGCTAATTTTTTATCTATAATCGCTGGCAAGTATACAGTAAAAGTTGACACTTTCTCCAACTCGCTCTCCCGACTAATATCTCCTCCGATCATCTGACATAATTTCTTTGCGAGTAAGCAATTTCTAGTCCCAAACCCGTACCGCCCTACCGCAGAATTGTCCGCAGGAGCATCTGTGTTTTGCAGCATTTTTTGTTTTAGTGCTGTCTTCACTCGCTTGTTTATACAACCAAGCCAGCGAGAACAGCACTACAAAAGCTTGCGCTCAGATGCTCCCTTCGTCCACTTGCGTAAAAAATTAAAATACTCTTTCAATTTGCTCTGCATTCATCCCAATTCTAGTATCGCTGACTTGGAAACTCATCCATTTTTTAGTAGCCGAAATCTCCGATTCTGCTTCCTTCTCTCTGCTTCCTCCTTCCGGCTGCGCTTCTGGATCTAAAACATCCGATGCTGCTTCCTTTTCTCCAAAAATAATAAATCTATACTGGCGAAACTCTATGTTCTGTAGCACGATTGGGAATCCTCCTTTTTCAAATATTCCCGGACGCATCAATCGGGTTTTTTCACGAAAATACGACAAGTGAGGGCGAGGTATAGCGGTTGAAAAACCTGATTTTTTCTCTGATTTTCGCGTTCAGGAGTGTCCTTGGCGCGATCGCCCCATGCCGCTATTTGAACAAACCACCATCTCTCAATCCTGACAAAATACGATATTTTTTCCTCAAAAAATACATGACAGTTACACAAAATTACAGTCGCAGTTCGGTGTTTAGAGTAAGTGGGCGCTCTGTAAATCAATATTCTCCAATTAATAATTTACCTTTTTGACGCGACAGTATAAAATTTTGCCGGGAGCGATCGTCCGTTGACTGAATATTGTTACGAATGTTACCTCTAGCTCACGCAATAAAATTTGGGTGCTTTTTGTGTCCCGTACACCCTGTCTGTAGGATAAGTAACTTCTGTTATATTAGACGATAAGAGTGGTTTGGTGGGCGTGTTTGCTGCCAAAAAAGCTGCTGTTTGATGAGGGATAGGTTTACGGATTTTTGTTACGAATGTTACCTTTAGCTAGAGCAATAAAAGTTAGATGATGTTGGGTTTCCCGTACATCCCTGTCTGTAAGATAAGTAACTTATGTTATATCGGACGGGAAGAGTTGTTTAGCTTTGTTTGCCACAAAAAAATCTGCTGTTTGATGAGGTATCTGTCTTGAGGAGGAACATTCCCATACATGAAAATTACCCCTAGAGGAACTGTTGGGCGCTCGAATCAATCGTTATTATCAGTTCAATCGATAGCAAAGTTGTGGTAGATCGATACTGGGGTGTTGCGAACAGTCACTAGGTTGGATTCTATGTACACAGCAGGAAAGCGGTAATTAATATCCACCCGCCCCTCTTTCCTATCTGACTCTAAAACTAGCGCTAGTAGCGCCGTCAAGAGTCGGAGTCTTCAGCGGGACTGAAAAATGAAAATCACCTTTGTTCTTCCTACTTTGTCTTTGACTGGTGGAATACGAGTAATATCTATTTTCGCAGAACTTTTGAGAAAGCGAGGGCACGAAGTGTTCGTCATCTCTGTACCTCACGCCCAAGCGAGTCTGCGCAAGCAAGTCAAGTCACTGCTGCGGGGACGGGGTTGGATTTCGACACCTGAAAATGAACCCTCATTTTTTGATAACTTAGGTGTAGAACACAAAATGACCGATCGCTGGCGCCCGGTAGAAGACAAAGATGTACCTGACGCTGACGTAGTAGTTGCCACCTGGTGGGAAACCGCCGAGTGGGTAGCCAAACTCTCTCCTAGCAAAGGAGCAAAAGCTTATTTTATCCAGCACCACGAAATTTTTGACTATCTACCTCAAGGAAGAGTAGAAGCAACTTGGATGCTGCCCATGCACAAAATTACGATTTCTGAGTGGTTAGTTGAGCTAGCTAGGACGAAATATGGCGATCGCCAAGTTTCCTTAGCTCCTCCTACCGTGGACACCAAGCAATTTTACGCCTGTCCTCGCAACAAACAATCGGTTCCTACAGTTGGTCTAATGTACTCTACGATCTACTGGAAAGGAACTGACATCGCCCTCAAAGCTTTTTCCCTAGCGGCAGAAAATATCCCCAACCTGCGTCTGGTTGCCTTCGGTACAGGGGCCCCATCCTCGGAATTGCCCCTACCGGCCAATGCCGAGTATGTAATTCAACCCGACCAAGACAAAATCAAAGACTATTACAGCAAATGCGATGCCTGGTTGCTGGCGAGCCGCTCAGAAGGCTTCGGCTTGCCTATTATCGAAGCGATGGCGTGCCGCACTCCCGTCATCAGTACCCCAGCAGGCGCTGCTCCTGAAATTTTGAGCGGGGGTACAGGCATACTTGTAAGACCTGAAGATCCCGAAGAAATGGCAAAAGCCATAGAGTCTATCTGTCAGTTGCGAAATTCCAAGTGGCAAGCCATGTCTGAAGCCGCCTATGCCAAGGTGAACAATTATACGTGGGAAGATGCCACGGATCATTTTGAAGCGGCATTGAAAGTTGCTGTAGACAAATCTAAAGACCGCGACGTTCACATAGACCGCTTATCTCCCTACAAAGACCGCGACGTTCACATAGATTGCTTATCTCACTACTATGAGGACGAAAAAATTCCGGTTGAATGCTAAGTGCAGCGCCGCCATTTGAAATTCGGCGCTACGGGGATTTTCGGCGCCGGATTTCTGGGCAGAAACTCAATATCGTTTGGTGGGGTGTTTCTGCCACAAGTAAAATCGCCCGTTTCCTGTTTTCTACGTGGCAGTCTCGACACGAATTCTGACCGCAGCGACAAGGGAATAATGGTTATAAATTGATCTGCCAAAATCTGAATGAGAGTGCAACGGAGGTTTTAAGGCTGGCTTCGTTACCGGAAAACGAGAGGAAAGCCCCTGGCTTGCATCACAGGTTAAACTTGTCTAGTCGTCAAACATCTGCCGATTTATAATTGGGAAAAGTCCCTGACGACAAAGTAAGATCGGCTCGACTATCGAGTTACGATCGCTTCCAGCAGAGAACCCCACCCCGCAGAAAAGCCAAACAGAGGCTGGTAAGTGCCAAATTGCTTTAAGGAGGAGTTTTAACCAGTATCAATCTTCAGTATCTATTCATGAAAATTACTTTTGTCCTGCCTACCCTTAGTCTTACAGGTAGCATGAGGGTTTTATGTATCTACACAGAACTGCTGCAAAAGAGGACACAAAATATTTATTGTCTCTATGCCCCTGCCGCAACCGACTTTAATCCAACAATTGCGATGGCTGCTGAGGGGTAGGGGTTGGCAGTCCGCTCCCAAGACACAAAAGTCTCACTTTGACAAGGTAGATGTCGAAAGTCGAGTTATCGAAACCAACCGTCCAATTACTGACCTTGACGTACCTGATGCCGATATTGTCATGGCTACTTGGTGGGAAACTGCCGAGTGGGTGGCCAAACTCTCTCCGAGGAAAGGAACGAAAGTATATTTTTTCCCACATTATGAGGCTTTTGACAACGTACCACAAGGTCGAGTAGAGGCAACTTGGCGGCTGCCGATGCACAAAATCGCTGTGGCCCAGTGGCTGGCCGACATAGCTCGGAATGAATACGGCGATTTGTCTGTATCTCTTGTCCCTCCCACCGTGGACACCAAACAATTTTACGACCCCCAGTCGCGCCTGGGGCAGCCGCGAGGCAAGCAGTCAGTTCCCACAGTCGGGATGTACTATACTAGAACTCCTTGGAAAGGCTGCGATATTGCCCTGAAAGCTTTCTCTCTAGCTGCCCAAAAAATTCCCAACCTTCGTTTAGTTGCCTTTGGTTCCGGCGATAGTCCTCCTTCCTATTTGCCGCTGCCTCCGGGTACTGAGTATAATCAGGAACCTACTCAAGAGCAACTCAGAGAGTTTTACAGCAAATGCGATGCTTGACTGTTTTCCAGCAGATCCGAAGGCTTCGGCTTGCCAATTTTAGAAGCGATGGCTTGTGGCACTCCATTCATCGGCACTCCAGCAGGCGCAGCTCCGGAACTACAAGCTTGCGGGGGTGGCATACTTGTCAAGCCAGAAGACCCAGAGGATATGGCAAAAGCGATCGAGCAGATTTGTCAGTTGTCTGATGCCGAATGGCGCGCCATGTCCGAGACTGCTTTGGAAACGGTAATAAATTATACTGGGGAGGATGCAACTAATCTCTTCGAGGCGGCACTGTACACTGCTTTGGAACGTCAGGCACAATTAACGAACCAGACGTAAAATTGAGGTTGATTTAAAAGATTGGGGTTGGGCGATCGTTTAAGCGAGAATTTTTATCGGGCAATTTGAGTTGTCTTTCTACAATTTTACTGCCAAAAAAAAACCTATGGTTGCATTAATCCCATTTGCTATGTTCGGCTTTATTCCAGTCGTTTTTTACCTGTTTGTGAGGTTTCCGGCTCAGCGGGCAGTAATTATAAGTTTTGTGGCAGCTTGGCTTTTTTTACCGCAAGCTTCTTATCCCATCCCCTCATTGCCACCGTATACCAAAATCTCCGCAGCTTGCTACGGCATTTTGCTGGGGACTCTTATCTACGATACGGTGCGCCTCACATCTTTTAAGCCCGGTTGGCTGGACGTGCCAATGGTAATTTACTGTTTGTGTCCAATTTTTTCACAAGTTAGTAATGGCGGCAGCCCGATTTCTCCGACTATCAACCAAATCGTTACTTGGGGTCTGCCTTATTTTTTAGGACGCTTGTATGTGGGTAGTTTAGACGGGCTGCGACAATTGGCGATCGGGATTTTTGCAGGTGGGTTAGCCTACATTCCTTTTACTTTAGTTGAAGGGATTAGGGGCCCAATTCTGCACCAAATGATTTACGGCGTCAATGCCTTTGACGACTGGGGTCAAGCAAGGCGTATGGGGGGGTGGAGACCGGTAGTATTTATGCAGCACGGTTTGATGGTGGGCCTATGGATGATGACAGCCGCCTTAATTGCTGTTTGGCTGTGGCAAACTGGGACGCTTAAAAAGTTTATGGGCCGTAACATCAAGACTTTAGCAATTATATTAACTATCGCTTTTTTCCTGTGCCGTTCTACGGGCGCCTACAGTTTATTTGTATTCGCGTTGATCGTATTATTCTCTGCCAAGTGGTTTCGCACCTCTTTGCCCCTGCTATTCATAATTGGATATATAGTGTTTTATCTGTACATAGCTGCATCCGGCCAATTTTCGAGCAAAGACGTGATTGAGTTCATCAACCAAGTATTTGGCGAAGAACGAGCCGGCTCTTTGAAGTTTAGATTTGATAATGAAGAGATATTGGGGGAAAAGGCGCGGCAAAGATTTATGTTTGGCTGGGGAGATTCGGGCGGAAACCGCGTGTATAACGAATACGGTGATGATATCTCGGTCACCGACAGCTTATGGATTATTGCATTTGGCATCAACGGTGCAGTGGGTTTAGTTAGTTTATTTTCTTCCTTGTTACTTCCTGTTATCGTCTTTTCCGTGTTCAAATATCCCGCCAGAACCTGGACTAATCCCAAAGTAGCACCCGCTGCCGTCCTGGGAATAGCCTTAACTATGTACGTGTTTGACTGTGTTTTGAATGCTATGACTAACCCGATTTTTGCCCTGATTGCTGGAGGAATATCGGGTCTCGTCTTAAAAGCTCCAGAAAGTCTTAAGGCCAAGAAAACCACTTCGCCACCAAGAAGACAGTCCCTGGTTCACCAAAAATCAGGATGATTTTCAGGAATGCGATCGCTGCTTCACTTCAAGCTTGACACTATCTTGCCTTCCCTGGAGACAACAACTAAAAAATCTACCACTTTTGGATGAAATCCAGTTCGGAAGTTGCGAGATATTTCTCACTAGGTTAAAATTTTAATCTCATAAACTGTTTTTTACATTCATTGGCAATGCTTCAACAAGTATTAGCACGGGATGGATTTTTTCTTGAAACTGTGTTGCGAGTTATAAACTTAAAAATGGGCTTTATACACTTTTTCTAAAACGAGCTGATTCTTTACATAATCTTTAAAAATCCTCACTAGACAGGGAGGGTGTAGGAGGATATACTGAGAAAAGTATGTTCACTGAAGCACCCAGGTAGTTAAAACACGAAACTGTATTGTGGGTTATAATAGTTTGAGTTGTAGTTTAATATAAAGACTGGAAGGGAATAACAAATGAAAACAGTTAATTTATTGAATGTCTCGATAGATAACTTCTCCATAACCGAGTTGTTTGAAAAACTAGATTCCGAAGGCGGTGTCGTATTTACGCCAAATGTAGACCACTTGATTAAGTTGCAGTATGACCGCGACTTCTATGAAGCTTATAATAAATCTAGTTATAGAGTCTGCGACAGTCAAATATTGATGTATGCCTCCAAGTTTTTGGGGACTCCTATCAAAGAAAAAATTTCCGGTTCTGACTTGTTTCCTGCATTTTATATGTATCACAAAGATAACGAGAAGATTAAAATATTTTTGCTAGGAGCTGCTGAAGGTATTGCTAGGAAAGCCCAGGAAAAAATTAACCAAAAAATTGGTAGAGAAATAGTGGTTGAAGCACTTTCTCCTTCTTTTGGCTTTGAAAAAAATGAGGAAGAATGTGAAACAATAATTGACGCGATCAATAAATCAGGGGCGACAGTTCTGGCCATAGGGGTGGGAGCGCCCAAGCAAGAGAAGTGGCTGGTTAAATACAAGAGCAAATTAACACACGTCAAAATTTTCTTAGCAGTAGGTGCAACCATTGATTTTGAAGCTGGTTGCAAAGCCAGATCTCCCAAATGGATGAGCGAAGTCGGCATAGAATGGGCGTACCGACTGTTAAGCGAACCGAGAAGGTTGTGGAAAAGATATTTGATTGAAGGTCTGCCGTTTTTCCGATTAATCTTAGAACAAAAATTAGGGTTTTATAAAATGCCTTTCGTTGACAGCAAAACTACGAAGCTAGAATGGGAAGGTGGTTCCTAAAAACTGCAGCGACAAATCTCTAACGTCAATTAAGCTGAGTATGAGAGAAAGTGCGTTTGACTTCAAGTCAAGGTAAGACGGATGCAAGCTGTGGATAGCCCGATCGCACTTTCTGCCAAAAATATTCATTTTTGCTTTCAATTCCCGGTAAAATCGGAAAGAAACCTTTTTTGGAAATCCCTAACTAGGGATGCAACCGATGAATCTACCTTCTTTCTTGTGGTTGTGGAAAATAGCGGCTTGGTCAATGGGTGTTTCCCTGTTAGCTTACCTGTTGCTGGCGGTTAGTGGAACGTGGATGTTTGCCGCTCGCAGTACCAAACAACCGCGCCCAAAATGGCTGCGTCCCTTTCATTTAGCCACTGGTGCGGGGATGGCAACTTTGGTAATTTTACTGCTGGGAATTGGTGTAGTCGGTACGCTGGGATACTATGGCAATTTGGGTCACTCGGCTCATTTACCGGCGGGGTTAGCAGTTGTAGCTTTGGTGTTGGTTTCTGTTGGAAGCGGGCTGCAAATTGGTCCTAAAAATCCTTGGGCGCGTCCCCTCCACATCGGCACTAATTTGGCTTTGTTTGGGGGATTTGTGACTGTGTTGCTCACAGGATGGACGATCGTACAAAAGTATTTGCCGAAAGTTTGAAACCTGTCTATTTGACCTCAAACTATACCAAATGTGCAAGGAAAAACATATATGTAAGGTGCGCCACAGCGCACCCTAGGTTTAATTTTTTTGCGTGAGTCCGCTTTTTGTGATGAATTCTAAAATATGCTGCGCGGTAGTCTGTGGCTTTTCTAAGTGGGGAACGTGCCCGCAGTCGGGTATCCAAATTAGTTGAGAATTTGCGATCGCCCTTGCAAACTTTTCCGCATCCGCCGTCCCCAAAATCCGGTCTTGTTTTCCCCACAAAATCAGCGTCTGCTGCTGAATTTGCGATAATTTTTCCCCAAAACCTCCGTAACCGCCGCTTTTTGTAAACGCAATTAAAGCTTGATTCCAGTTGGGCATTTCCAAGTGCAAAGCAGCACAAGTTTGAGCATCTTGAGAAGCCAAATTTTTATCAAAATAAGCATTGACGCTAATTCGCTGGCGAATTTTGGGATTGCGTAAAAATGAAGTTGCCAGATACCCTAAAGGAGGAATTAAAAACTTTCCCTTATTAGAACTGATGGCAAAACCTGCGCTATCTATTAAAACTAATTGTTTGACAGCTTCGGGATAATTGAGAGTGAAATCAATTGCTGCTGCACCTCCCATTGAAGCACCGACTAAGATTACAGGCTGAGAAATTAGCGTTTTCCAAAAATAGTAAAGATGACTTTCAATTGCCCTCGCGCTGAATGCAAAACCAGCCGATCTTTCTGTAAAGCCAAAACCCAACAAATCAACCGCCCAAGTTTCATTTTCGGCAGCTAGCAGCGGCAACAGGCGGCGAAATTCAAACAAGGAACTGTCGAAGCCGTGAATTAGCAAAATCGGTGTGTTTCCGCTGCCTTGGCGCACGTAGGTTGTGGCAATTGGCCCACAAGATAGGGGAGTTGTAATTGCCTCGCGTTGAATGCTTTGGGCTAAGGCAATTGAGGTAGATTCTGTGAGTTGTGCGATCGATTTTGGGAGAAAACTTGCTGGCATAATTTTTGATAAATTGTGAATTCGTAGCGGCGGTGCTCCCGCGATCGCCCTAAGACTTAAGTATATATGCTCGATCGCCCCGTATTTGAGCATCGCTACTTAGTCTCGCTCAGCCCAGGCTAAGACTGAGTTTGTTAATTTAATGCTAAAATATTTGAGAATTTTTGCCAATAATTTCTTTTTAGTTTACTATGCTTAAGGGCAGTAAGTATTGCTTGATTGGGGTTGAAGCGCAAATCAGCATCTAGCGCAAGAGAGATTAAAACTAGGAACTCGCCAAAAACTCGTCTAATATCTGGGCGTGGGGAATACTTTCCTCCGAAATATTAAAGGGGAAAGAGTTCGCTAGAACGGGAAATTCAGCCCTATCTGCGATTGCACATCGATCGTATTGAGAATAAATCTCAAGTCGATCGTACCAGCAAGCCAAATAACTTGTTATTAAAGTCGATCGACTTCCAAAACAGATGAAACAACAATACAGCCAACAGAACAAAGACTCAAACCCCGGACAGTTCGAGGGTTTTACCTTTTACGGTGAGACACCAGAAGTCTCGAAAACCGAAGACAGCAGCACAGAAGCTCAACCAGACTCAGCTAAGAGTAAATCATTCCCGCTAGCAATGGCAATCATCGGCGACAAGCTGCGGATAGTTAAACTCAAGGGCTCAGAAGGCACAGTGCGCCGCCTCATCGGCATGGGATTCGTCTCCGGCATCGAAGTTCAAATCATCAGCAATTCTGGCGGTTCCGTCATTGTAGCAATTGGCGACAACCGCATCGGTTTGGGGGCCGGTATGGCACAGAAAATTATGTGTACGAATTAGGGGAATTGGGAGAGCGGAGACATTGGGCATCTTGCCCGCTCGCGAAGTCGAAGGGTGGGCATTGGACGTGAAAAAGAAGTTATTAAGCTGTTGTGCATTTAATATATTGAATGTTTAGGGCGGGCTAGAAGCCCACCCCACAAGAGTTTGATTATTTCTTGACAATCAATTCAAATGCTGATTAGCTTACCAACTACCAATAACCGATTACCAATTACCAATTACCAATAAAAAAATGAACGAGAAGAAACAACTGGGAGATTTAGCTGTTGGCAGCACCGGGAAAGTGATTTGCTATGAGAAAACAGCCCGTGGCTATAAAGGCAAATTGTTAGCAATGGGATTGACACCGGGAACCGAATTCACTGTCACTCGCCACGCACCTCTGGGAGATCCCGTAGAAATCCTAGTCCGGGGTTTTAAACTCAGTTTACGCAAAGATGAAGCAAAAACCCTATTTGTAGAGGAAGTGAAATAATGGCTAAGCAAATTATTGGATTGGTGGGTAATCCCAACTGCGGCAAAACTACTTTATTTAATGCTTTGACAGGTGCTAACCAGCGAGTGGGAAACTGGCCGGGTGTAACCGTCGAACGGAAAGAGGGAAAATATACTCACGATGGTTTACCAATTACTATCGTTGACTTGCCAGGAGTTTATTCTCTTGATGTTGAAGACGGAGATACTAGCCTTGACGAATTGGTAGCGCGAGATTATTTGCTATCTGGCGAAGCTGATATCATTATTAATATTGTTGATGCTTCCAATATAGAGCGAAATTTGTATCTTAGCACCCAAATCTTAGAGATGCGTGTGCCGATTATAGTAGCGCTAAATATGATGGATGTTGCTAAAGACAGGGACATCAAAATTGAGGTTAGCAAACTCGCAGAACGCCTCGGCTGTATCGTAGTGCCGATGAGTGCTGCGTCAAATGACGGATTGCCACTGCTGCGGGATGCTGTGAATAAGGCGCTACAAAAGCCGATCGTACCATCTGCATACGTCGCTTATCCGGCTGCGATCGAAGATGCGATCGCCCAACTCATCCCGCACATCGAAAAACACAGCCCAAATCGCAACGTCGATGCCCGCTGGACAGCCCTGAAGCTGTTAGAATATCAGGATGAAGTCGCCCCCGAACTCGCCAGTACAGAACTCGAAAAAATCGTCGTTCCGCACCGCCGCCGAGTCCATGAAACCCTCGATGACGACCTCGATATTATCATCGCCGACAGCCGTTACACCTTCATCCGCAACCTAACCCAAGGCGTCGCCGAATGTTCTAGGGAAATCAAAACCAACGTTTCCGACAAAATTGACCAAATTGTTCTCAACCGTTTCTTAGGCATTCCCGTATTCTTAGCGGTAATGTACCTAATGTTCACCATTTCGATTAACGTTGGTGCAGTGTTTATCGACTTTTTTGACATCGCCTTGGGGACAATTTTTGTAGATGGTTTCGCTAAACTTTTAGAAAGTATCAGCGCACCAGGATGGTTGATTGGACTTCTGGCAAAAGGTGCTGGTGGTGGCATTCAAACCACAGCTACATTTATCCCCCAAATTGGGATGATGTTTTTGTGTTTGTCAGTTTTAGAAGACTCCGGCTACATGGCACGGGCTGCCTTTGTTATGGACAGATTAATGCGATTTGTCGGACTTCCTGGTAAATCTTTTGTGCCGATGATGGTCGGTTTCGGCTGCAACATCCCCGGAATTATGGCGACGCGGACATTAGAAAATAAGCGCGATCGTACCATGACAATCATGATGAATCCATTCATGTCTTGCAGCGCCAGATTAGCAGTTTACGCCCTATTTTGCGGCGCATTCTTCCAAGTCGGCGGTCAAAACATGGTATTAGGACTTTACCTAATCGGAATTCTAGCCGCTGTTCTCACCGGACTAATCCTCAAGAATACCATCCTCCAAGGAGAAGCCGCGCCTTTTGTTATGGAATTGCCACCCTACCACATTCCCAAGCTCAAAGGAGTGCTGCTGCGTACTTGGGACAGGCTGAAAGCTTTTATCACAAAGGCCGGAATTGCGATCGTGATCATGGTGGTTATACTAGGATTCATGAGCTCAGTGGGCACCGACGGTTCCTTCGGCAAAGACAACAGCAAAGACTCAATTCTTAGTGCTGTCGGCCGCGCGGCAACACCTGTATTTACACCAATGGGAATCACCCAAGAAAACTGGCCCGCCACCGTCGGTTTGCTAACAGGAGTATTTGCCAAAGAAGTAATGGTTGGAACCTTAGATTCCTTGTACACTCAACTAGCAGACGAACAAAAAGCAGCAAGCGGAGAACCGGAGAAAGAAGAAGAATTTAGTTTCTGGGGAAATATCGGCAAAGCATTTTTTAGCATACCAGAGAATCTTACAAAACTTCCCGGCCAACTTTTCGATCCCCTCGGCTTAAATTCTGCTAATATTACCGACCAAAAACAAGCGGAAGAAGACCAAGGTATCTCTGGTAGCACCTACGGACAAATGTCCCAGCGGTTCGGTTCCAATCAAGCAGCTTTTGCTTATTTGCTGTTTGTATTGCTGTACTTTCCCTGCGTCTCCGCAACGGCTGCGCTTTACCGCGAAACTAACTTGGGATGGACTGTATTCGCAGGCTTATGGACTACTGGTTTAGGTTACTGGGTTGCAGTCCTCTATTATCAAGTCGCGACATATGCAGAGCATCCAGAATCTTCAGTTATTTGGGTAGTGAGACTGGTAATAGCTATGGCGCTGACACTTGCGGGATTAAAAATGATCGGTGCAATACGCCCCAAGCGACGCGCAGCAATCAGTAGTTAGTTGACTGTTGACTGTTAACTGTTGACTGTTAACTGTTAACTACGTTTAAGAATCAAACAAAGGAGAAAAGCCATGATTTTAAGCGAAATCCAAAAATTTATTGCTGACAACAAAAGAGCCTCTATCGCGGATCTAAAAATCCACTTTCGCATGGATGGTGATGCTTTGCGTGGAATGTTAAATCGCCTAATTCGCAAAGGCAGAATTAGCAAAATGGCAGAAGCCAAAAAGTGCGGGGGGTGTGGCAGTTGCGCCGACGATGCAACGGAGATTTATGTATGGGTAAATCCTGGCGAGTCGGTGTCAGCAAAAGAGCCAGTTTCTGCAACTTGCCATTAAGTGATATTAAGTTTGTAGTAAGGACTTCAGAAATCAGGATACGGCAATGCCGTTTCCCTACAATTAATCGGGGTAGGGAAACGGCACTGCCGTATCCTCCTCGCGAGTTCATGATTATTTTGCGGTAGAGAAACGGCAATGCCGTCTCCTCTAATCAAATAGCTAACTGATATTCAATTCAAGCAACTGTCTTAACTCTGGCACAAACAAGCGGCTTCTTGGCTGCGGGCTTTAATCGGCAAATAAATCACAAACTCTGCTCCCTCACCTATTTCCGAATTCACTTCTATTTTCCCTTGATGCTTCTCGATAATCTGGTAGGAAATTGACAGCCCTAAACCAGTTCCTTTCCCCACAGGTTTAGTCGTAAAAAATGGGTCAAATAGCCTATTGATTGCATCCGGATCAATCCCATTACCGTTATCTCTAATCTTCACCACCACTTGATTTACTCCTGCTATTTCTGTGATAATTTCAATCTCCTTGTTTCGCAGGTTTTGATTGCTCAACAGTGCATCAGCAGCATTGGCTATGATATTCATAAATACCTGGTTTAACTGCGACGGATAGCACTCTACTAAGGGCAATTTTCCATATTTTTTAATTACTTTAATCGCTGTTTTTATCTTGCTATTTAAAATTAATAGAGTGCTGTCAATTCCTTCATGGATATCGACTGGTTTCATTTCAGCTTCATCTAACCTAGAGAAGTTTCGCAGGGACAAAACAATTTGCTGAATTCGCTCAGTACCCATTTTCATCGAAGATAGTAACTTCGACAAATCTTCTGATAAAAAGTCGAGTTCAATTTCCTCGATGCAGTCTTGAATCGGCGCGCTTGCATTCGGAAATTCCTGCCGGTAAAGTCTTACAAGCCTGAGCAAATCTTGAGTATATTGGTTAGCGTGACAGAGGTTGCCATAAATAAAGTTAACTGGGTTGTTAATTTCGTGAGCGATACCAGCCGTCATCAATCCCAAACTGGACATTTTTTCGGCTTGAATTAGTTGGGATTGGGCATTTTTCAACTCATGGAGCGTTTGTTGCAGTTGGTGCAACTGGATATTGAGTGTACGATCGCGATTTTCTACTTGTTCTATCATACAGTTGAAAGCTTCCGCAAGTTGACCTACTTCATCGCCGGAAGGAATGGGTACTTTACCAGAAAAGTATTCATTGCTTGCCATCCAATTCACGTTTTGAGTTAAATCTAGAATTGGTTTTCCGATGATTCGGCTAACTACAGCACCAACAATCGTGGCTAGAATTACTCCTGCCCAAAAGAAACTATCTAGCCGTTGAGATAAAGTTAATTGCGTTTGCTGCACTGTCGCCATTGGGTTAAACACAGCTAGAGCTATGCTATCGCCTATTTCGGATATTTCTACCGTTTTCATTATGTAAGACAGGCGCTCAATATCTATTTTAGTAGTCGATGTCTGTGGTGTAGGTTTTTTCCAAGATTTAGAGCGAATTTGGGGAAAATTAGTAGCAATTAATTCTCCTGATTTAAAGATAGCGAAGTAGTTTTTACTGTTAGTATCAATGTTGATATTATGCAATTGTTCGTCTGTCACTAAGTCACCTACGAGTACAGCACCAATTATCCTATTCTTGCTTCTAATCGGTGCAAATCCTACTAGCAATGCTTGCGGTTTGCCATCAATGCTGACGAAATTTGACTTTTCTAAGCCTTTAAGTGCTGAATTTATCGCTGCGCTATTGATTAACTTCTTATCTATGAGCGAATCTTCTCGCAACTCTGCTACCATTTCGCCCCGCCCGTCTACTATTTTGACTAAATCTAGTTTAAATGTGGTTTGTAGAGATAATATATCTTGACGCAAGATGTTTGTGTCTTTCTTTTCTACAGCGCGAATAACTTCTGGTTCTTCTGATAGTAGTTTGGCTTGCATTGTCAATTGAGTCGATCGACTTTTGAAGTCTCGCACGGCTAAAACAGCTTGGTTTTCAACTCGCTCGCGCACTCCTTTTTCGAGAGTGTTGGCAAATCCGATTTTAACTGTGTGTATCACTAAGGAATGAAAATTTAATAACTTTAGCGTCTGCTAAATAGTCGGAACTGCACGATAATTCCATTTTGGTAGATATTCA